>JBBKXS010000327.1:0-3617 GCA_037969605.1 Flavobacteriaceae bacterium | reverse complement strand
ACGTTTTAACTGCTGCTGATTGCTGCGCCAATTCTTATTGACTTTTACATAAAGCTCTAAATGGACTTGTTTACCGAAGAACTTCTCCAAGTCCTTGCGCGCTTCTACTCCAACACGTTTTAAAGCCGTTCCTTTGTGGCCAATAATGATCCCTTTTTGAGTTTCACGTTCTACCATAATTACCGAACGCATCCTGATAATATGGTCTTCTTCAAAAAACTCTTCGGTATCAATCTCAACTGCATATGGAATTTCTTTTTTGTAGTGTATCAGGATTTTTTCTCTAATGGTTTCATTGACAAAAAAGCGTTCAGGCCTATCGGTAAGCTGATCTTTGGGATAAAACGGTGGTGATTCTGGGAGCAGTTCTATAATTCGATCAAAAACTTCTTTCACTTGAAAGCCCTTTAAAGCTGAAATAGCAATTATTTCAGCATTTGGAACTTTTGAAGCCCATAATTGGACTTGGTTTTCCAACTGTTCTTGATCGGATGTATCTATTTTATTTAAAAGAAGTAGTACAGGAATTTTTGAATTGGTAATTTTTTTGAAGAAGGTTTCATCTTTTAATTCTTGTTCTCCAATTTCAACCATATAAAGCAGCACATCGGCATCTTCAAAAGCCAATTTTACAAAATCCATCATCGATTCCTGGAGTTCGTAGGCAGGTTTAATAATTCCCGGAGTATCCGACAATATCACCTGAAAATCTTCACCATTGACAATCCCCAAAATACGATGTCTTGTGGTTTGTGCTTTTGAAGTAATTATAGAAAGCTTTTCACCTACAAAAGCATTCATCAATGTAGATTTTCCAACATTTGGGTTACCTATAATATTTACAAAACCTGCTTTGTGCATGCTATTTACTTTTGATTGCAAAGGTATACTTAATTACTTTGCCATAAAATACCATATGTCCAAATTGTAACAAACGATGAGCAATAAATTTTGATTTAAACTAATTAAGTAGTAATTTGATACTCTAATTTTTAATATTTCCCCCAACTTTTCCCTTAACGCTTCCTACACTAAATAATGAATTATGAAATCAGTTATTATTACAGGTGCCAATAGAGGCATAGGATTGGATACTGCTCTAGCTTTTGGACGTGCTGGGTATAAAGTTTTTGCCACCATGCGAAACCCTGAAACTGCCAAAGATCTGAAACAGAACATCGAAAAAGAATCTCTGCCCATTACCCTATTGAAAATGGATGTGAATTCTGATGCATCTGTTAAGCAGGCTATGAATACCATTAAAAATGACCATGGCCTTGTTGATGTTTTGGTAAACAATGCTGGTATTGAGCGTCATGGTACTATTGAGGATTTGGATCTATCGGAGTTCAAGGACGTTATGGAGACCAATTATTTTGGGGTAATACGATGTGTTAAGGCCATTTTTCCGGATATGCGTAAGCGGCAATCCGGTTGTATCATTAATGTAGCTTCTGTTGCCGGCCATATCGCCAATTCGCCTTTGGCTCCTTATGCAGCCTCTAAATTTGCTTTAGAAGCTTTGAGTGAAGCTTTGGCACAAGAATCCAAGCCCTTTAATATTAAAGTTCGCATTATAGAACCCGGTATCATTAATACCGATATGGCTCGTGATATTGGAAAAGAGAAAAATAAAAATGTAACATCCAATAATTCAAGGCGCTTCGCAGGTCTTTTTCAGGCCTCTTTAGAAAATCCAACCGATGCTTCATTAGTTGCTAATAAAATTCTGGAAGTGGCTGAAAGTGAAGACTGGATATTAAGACATCCGGTTGGTCCTGATGCAGCTCCTTTTTTAGGTTGGCGAGCTTCCTTAACCGATGAGGAATGGGTAAATTGGCATGCAGCCAATGACGACGACTGGTATAAAGCGGTTGAAAATGACTTCGGTTTAGATGCCAAAGCACATGCGACCTTAACAGTTTAATTCAACTTTTTATATCATTACGACCACAATATAATGTGCATATCTAAAAAATTAGATTGCATATTGCCATTGTGCGCTTACTTATGCGATTTCGCTAGCCCGTAAGATTTTCAAAAATTTCCGTTTTCTGTGAAGTTGAAAATCTTGAAATTAGAATTAGATCAAAGCCTCAAAATTAACTTCAAACCATGATATAAATCATATTATTTAAGCAGTGAAATTTCTAATTTCACTGCTCAATAAAACACAGTAATCAAATAAAAAATAATGTCATGGAAGTTTTAAATAACTTAAAAACTAGGGTTTTCAAATTTGGAGATAATTTGGCCGACGGAAACAGTAGTATGAAAAATTTATTGGGTGGTAAAGGTGCAAATCTTGCCGAAATGAGTGCCATTGGCATACCCGTTCCTCCAGGATTCACCATCACAACAGAAGTGTGTACCGAATACAATCTTTTAGGCGAAGAAGCCACAATTAATGTATTAAAAGACGAGGTTGAACAAGCCATTGCAAATCTTGAAAACCTTATGGGCACCAAATATGGTGACGACGAAAACCCATTATTGATTTCAGTAAGATCAGGAGCAAGAGTCTCAATGCCTGGCATGATGGATACGGTCCTTAATTTGGGATTAAATGACAGATCAGTTATTGGTCTGACCTATAAAACTAAAAACGAACGTTTTGCCTGGGATTCCTATCGCCGTTTCATTCAAATGTATGGCAGTGTGGTGTTAGGGATGAAACCAGAATCCAAAGAAGATATTGATCCTTTTGAAGAAATCATGGAACACCTTAAAGAGAAAAGAGGCATTAAATTAGATACCGAATTTTCCGTCCAAGATTTAAAAGATCTGGTTTATGATTTTAAAGATGCCGTAAAAAAACGTACCGGTCATGATTTTCCTACCAATCCTTGGGACCAACTTTGGGGAGCAATAGTAGCTGTTTTCAACAGTTGGAATGGTGACCGTGCCCTTTATTACCGAAAAATGCATGGTTACCCAGCCGATTGGGGAACCGCCGTTAATGTTCAAGCTATGGTTTACGGTAATATGGGCGAGAATTCCGGAACAGGCGTTTGTTTTACAAGAGATGCCGGTACCGGTGAAAAACAATTTAACGGTGAATATTTGATCAATGCTCAAGGTGAAGATGTAGTTGCCGGAGTGAGAACCCCACAACAAATCACAAAAATCGGGTCAAAACGTTGGGCTGAACTTGCTAAAATTGAGGAAGCTGACCGCCTTGCCAATTATCCTTCATTGGAAGAGTTAATGCCAAAAATTTATAAAGAACTTGATGGGTATCAAAAAAAATTGGAACTCCATTATCGCAATATGCAGGATATGGAATTTACCATTCAAGATGGTAAACTTTGGATCTTGCAAACCAGAAATGGTAAACGAACAGGAGCCGCAATGGTTAAAATTGCAATTGATCTCTATAAAGAACGATTGATTAATGATAAAGAAGCCTTGCTACTCATTGAACCCAATAAACTTGATGAATTATTACATCCCGTTTTTGATCTGAAAGCTTTAAAAAAAGCACACAGTATTGCACAAGGGTTACCAGCATCACCAGGGGCAGCAACCGGACAACTTGTATTCTTCGCCGATGAAGCCGATAAATTCAAATACACCATATTGGCACGTATTGAAACGTCTCCAGAAGATTTGGAAGG
>JBBKXS010000326.1:0-3468 GCA_037969605.1 Flavobacteriaceae bacterium | reverse complement strand
TTTTTAATAAATGGTTTTTGAGGATTTAATCCTAAAAGTCTAAACATTTCCATATCGTCGTCCACATTTGGGTTAGGTGTAGTCAATAATTTATCCCCTGCAAAAATGGAATTTGCTCCAGCAAAGAAGCAAATGGCCTGACCTTCTCTGTTCATTTCGGTTCTTCCTGCACTTAATCGCACCTGGGTTTCGGGCATAACAATGCGCGTTGTTGCCACCATTCTTATCATTTCCCAAATGGATACGGGCTCTTGATCTTCTAGAGGCGTGCCTTCAACTGCAACTAATGCGTTGATAGGAACCGATTCGGGTTGTGGATTTAATGTGGAAAGCGCCACTAACATTCCAGCTCGATCTTCAATTTTTTCACCCATGCCTATAATGCCACCACTACAAACCGTGACGTTGGTTTTACGAACAGTATCGATAGTTTTAAGACGGTCTTCAAATCCGCGTGTGGAAATTACTTCTTTATAGTATTCCTCTGAAGAATCCAAATTATGATTGTAGGCGTATAAACCTGCTTCGGCTAAACGATGTGCTTGATTTTCGGTAATCATCCCCAAAGTACAACACACTTCCATTTCCAGTTTATTAATAGTTCGAACCATTTCCAACACCTGATCAAACTCTTCACCATCTTTAACATTTCGCCATGCGGCACCCATACACACTCTAGAGCTTCCAGATGCTTTTGCCCGCAATGCTTGAGCCTTTACTTGTTGAACGGACATTAGGTCATTCCCTTCTACATTGGTATGATAGCGTGCTGCCTGTGGGCAATACCCACAATCTTCTGGACAGCCGCCAGTTTTTATGGATAACAAGGTCGACACCTGAACCGTATTGGGATCGTGGTGCAATCGATGAATGGTTGCGGCTTCGTAAAGCAACTCCATCAAAGGTTTGTTGTATAAGTCGAGAATTTCCTGCTTGGTCCAGTTATGTCTTGTTTCGCTCATAGTTCAAAAATAATGCAATAAATAGTTAAATAACTAAATCAAAATTTCAAATTTCAAATTTTTTTTCAACAATAAGGGTTTTGCAATACAATGGAAACAGCGTTACCACCAAAACCAACGGCGTTGACCATAATCGTTTTTAATGGTTTAGGAAATTTTGCATTAATAAATGGAACGGGAACAAATTGTTGATGTTGAAGCATTAAAATAGCCATTTCAATACTTAACATCCCAGAAGCACCAAAGGTATGTCCCAATTTCCACTTGTTGTTAGTTAAGGCTGGATGATGGCTGCCAAAAACTTTTTTAATGGCGTTATATTCGGCTAGATCTCCTTTAACAGTTCCTGGGGTATGTGTAACAATCACATCTACATCCTTCGGTTCCAGCTTCCCTAATGCCATAGCCATTGAACGTTGGAAACATTTGGCGTCCGTTGAAAGCGAAGCGTTATGCTCCAAAATTTCTGTAGCATACCCAAAACCTTTAATAATGACCAAAGCATTTTTAGTCTCCCCAATTTCCAAACAAGCCATGGAAGCACCCTCGCCTAAAACCATAGTATTTTCTTTTTTGTCTAAATCCAAAGCACGACAGGGGTAAGATGCTTCACTTCGTACGGAATTGCCATTGGGTTTAGCATAAATTTTTAGAGCCTGCATTTGTGCAATGGTAAACCGAGTAAGTGCTGCTTCGCTACCACCAACTAAAAATTTGTTGCTCATTCCCGAACTTAACCAAGCAATACCATTGAGCATAGCGTGCAACGATGTGGAACAGGTAATGGAATGTGAAATTTCTGGCCCTTTAGTCTGTAAATCGTGTGCCACCCAAGATGAGATATTGCCAAGTGTTGTCGTGGGTGAACTTAAGGTTTTGGAATTGCCTTCCTTTAGAAAATCTTCATGGTAGAATTCAAAAAGCTGTGTAGCGCCTCGTGATGATCCAATATTGACACCGAAATTATCTTTTGCATTCCATCCCGATTGTTTAATGGCGTTTCTGGCACTATAGATTGCATATAAAACCGAATCATCCAATGACTTGTATTTGGAATCAGAATACCTTAAACTTTGAATTTCAAGCTTAACCGATTTGGATAATTGTGAAACAAAAACACCATCTATGTCTTCAATATAATGGCTGTTGTTTTTATAACTTTTCCAAGAGGTTTCCAATGAATTTCCTATTGGAGAAACGGAAGAGATCGCTGTTATTGAAATGGGTTGTTGCAAGGCGAAACAAATTTTTGTCAAATGTAAGTTTTCTAGAAATGTAACAAAAGCTTGAAGTCAAATACTTATCTTTAACTAAAGCTTTTCGTTATGGAAGAAGTCAGACAAAAAAGTTGGTTTGGTAGAAATTGGATGTGGGTCGTCCCTGTTGGCGGTTGTACAACGTTAATTATCATAGGGGTTATTTTTGTTGGGACTTTATTTTTTGGGGTTACAAAAATGTTTAAGAATTCAACACCCTATGACTATGCTCTTGAACAAGCATCCAATAATCCAGACATCATTTTCATTCTGGGCAATGATATTGAAGCCGATGGCATGATAAGCGGCAACATATCGTTTAAGAATGATTCAGGGGAAGCCGATTTTAGTATTCCAATTAAAGGCCCGAATGGTAAAGGAAGGATTTTTGTTATTGCAGAAAAAAAAGATGGACTATGGGTTTATGAAAAACTTTATGTATTAATAAAAGAGACCCAAGAAGAGATTAATTTATTGGAAAAGGAACTAGAACGTATCTAAGGCTTTTTCGATGGTTAGATATACTTTTTCAAGTTGTTCTTCGGTAATTACATAAGGTGCTTGTATATAAATTGTATTGCCTAACGGGCGTAAAAATATTCCATGTTTCATAAAAAACTGAAACAACTCATTACGCAAATTCCCGTAGCGTTCCATTTCGATATTTAAATCTAAAGCGAAAATGATTCCGGTTTGACGTGTGGATTTTACTTTAGGATGATTTTTGATGCGCTTATCAAAAGCTTTATGAGATGCTATAATCCGCTGAATATTAATTTGAATGTCTCCCGATTGTAGTAATTCAATTCCAGCTAAAGCCGCAGTACAGGCCAATGGATTTGCAGAATAGGTATGTCCATGAAAAAATCCTTTTCCTATATCATCACTATAAAAAGCATCATAAATCTGTTGTGAGCAAGATGTAACGGCCATTGGCAACAGCCCTGCCGTCAAAGCTTTGCTAAGGCATATGATATCAGGTTTGGTTGCCATATAATCGGAAGCAAAGTTTTTACCCGTTTTGCCAAAACCCGTCATGACTTCATCGGCAATGGTAATGATATTTTGACTTTTGCAAAATTTTAAAATAGCATCCAATCCTACGGTACTGTGCATTTTCATGGCTGCTGCTCCTTGAACTAAAGGTTCATAAATAAATCCTGCAACCTTATTATTCTCAACAATTGCTTTTAGTTGATTTAAGATGTCGTCAAGATTGTTTCCATTTGGTGTCGGAATACGTTTGACTT
>JBBKXS010000325.1:0-9526 GCA_037969605.1 Flavobacteriaceae bacterium | reverse complement strand
TTTTGGTGTTTGGAAGAGTACCATTTTTCTATTATGTAGCACATATCTTTGTGATACATCTAAGTGCTATGGTTATTCATGCATTACTGGGAGGCAATTGGAAAGATTTGATATTGGATGCTTCCATCTTTTCGACCAATACATTGTCCACATATGGATATCCACTTTATGTAGTATACCTGGTTTGGGTATCCATTGTACTCCTACTCTATCCCGTTTGCAAGAAATATATGATCTATAAAGCGAACAACCGAGATAAATGGTGGTTGAGCTATTTGTAATACCTGATTCTTAGAAAATGAATGCCAATTGGCATTCATTTTTGTTTATAATATTATGTATATTTAATCAATTCCACTAATTATTAAAACCAACCGCATGAAATCAAAGATTCACCAACACAACGTCATCAATCCCATGGGCGTGAGCAAAACATTACAAATACTTTTTTTAAGTCTACTTCTATTACCATTTCATTTTCAAGCTCAAAAACGTAATAAAGCAAAAGCAGAACCGCAAATTGCGATCACTGATTCTTTGTTTCACAACCTAAAATTTAGGAACATTGGCCCATTCCGTGGTGGAAGAAGCATTGCTTCAACGGGCGTTGTTGGCCAACCCCAGACGTTTTATATGGGTTCCGTAGGTGGAGGCATTTGGAAAACAACCGACGATGGTATTACTTGGAAAAATATTTCGGACGGTTTCTTTAAAACGGGGACGGTCAGTGCTATTACGGTTTCCGAAAGCGACCCCAATATCGTGATTGTTGGCATGGGCGAACATTCGGCTCGTGGCGTCATGACCTCTATGGGTGATGGGGTTTATAAATCTACCGATGCCGGAAAAACATGGACACACATTGGTTTGGAAAAATCAAGACATATCTCCGATGTTATTATACATCCCAATAATCCAGATATCATCTATATCAGTGCTCAAGGCGCCCAATATGCACCTTCAGAAGATCGTGGTGTATATCGCTCGAATGATGGTGGAAAAACTTGGAAAAACATATTGTCAGTGAATTCTATTACTGGATCCTCTTCCCTTTCCATGGACATGAATAATCCGCGAATTTTGTATGCCGCCATGTGGCAACACCAACGCTATCCTTGGACCATGGAATCTGGTGGGGATAATTCTGGCTTATACAAATCGAATGATGGAGGCGATAATTGGGAAAAAATGGAAAAAGGGCTTCCAAAAGCTTTCGGAAAAGCAGGCATTTCAGTTTCAAGGGCCAACTCCGAACGGGTCTATGCGGTTATTGAAGCTGAAGACAAAAAAGGAGGCGTTTACCGTTCAGATGATGCCGGAAAAACCTGGAAGCAAATCAATTCTGACCGTGTAAATATCACGCGTTCTTGGTATTATATGGAAATTTTTGCCGATCCTCAAAACGAGGATGTGGTTTACGTCCTAAACGCTCCAGTAATGAAATCGATAGACGGAGGAAAAAGTTTTTCGAATATTGCTGTGCCACACGGCGATAATCACCATTTGTGGATCAATCCTAATAATAACGCAACCTTAATAAACTCCAATGATGGTGGCGCCAATATTTCCCATAATGGTGGACAAAGTTGGAGCACACAGGAAAACCAGCCTACAGCACAATTCTATCGTGTGATTACCGATAATCAAGTGCCTTATTTTGTGTATGGTGGTCAACAGGACAATTCAGCAATTGCCATAGCGAGCAGGACCAATGGAGCGGGAGTTGATTGGAAAGATTGGTATTCGGTAGCAGGTGGCGAAAGTGCCTTTATTGCATTTGACCCCAATAATCCAGAAGTGGTTTATGGAGGTTCTTATCAGGGTATTATTGCCAAATGGAACAAAGCATCCAACGAACAAAAATCACTAAAGGAATATCCCGAATTAGGCTTAAGCATTGCTCCAAAAGATTCAAAGTATCGTTATAATTGGAACGCCCCAATCATTACCTCGCCACATAATAGAAAAACGATTTACCATGCTGGTAACGTGGTGTTCAAATCAACCAATGAAGGTATCAGTTGGATTGCTGTGAGTCCCGATCTAACAAAAGATGAAAAAGACAAACACGGTCCAGGTGGAGGCCCTTATACCAATGAAGCAGCAGGTGGTGAAAATTATAATACAATAACGGCTTTGGTGGAATCACAACATGAAGAAGGTGTGTTATATGCAGGTACAGATGATGGCCTATTGCACATCACGAAAAACGCAGGTCAAAGTTGGACCAATATCACACCAAATTCCATTCCAGATGGGATTGTAAACAGTATCGATATTTCAGAGCAAGATCCTGCAACCGTTTATGTTGTAATCATGAGGTACAAGTCTATGGATTTAGATCCTTATATCTTTAAGTCCCAAGATTATGGACAAACTTGGACCAAAATCGTTAATGGTATTGATGATCCCAACGCTTTTGCCCGTGTAGTTAGGGCAGATAAAAAGCAAAAAGGCTTGCTCTACGCTGGTACTGAAACTGGACTATATATCTCTACAGATGATGGTGCGTTCTGGCAAAAATTGCAACTGGGATTACCTATTGTCCCCATAAACGATTTGATTATCCAAGACAACGATTTGGTAGCCGCAACCGCTGGTCGTGGCTTTTGGATCTTTGATGATTTGGGAGCCCTTCAAAATATTGGAACCAACAAAAAAGCAGTCCATATATTTAAACCAAAAGATACCTATCGCCTCTTTGGTGGAAGTATCGATAAATTCACCCCTGGTTTAGGCCAAAACCCAAAACAAGGAGTGACTTTTGATTATTATCTTGAGAAAGAAGCCGATTCACTGAAACTTAAATTGGAGGTATTGGAACAGAGTAAAGTAATTAGATCCTATACCAACCAAAAACCCAAAGAGTTTAAATCATGGCCAGGTGGTCCTTCGGCTCCAGAAGTTTTACCTTCCAAAAAGGGATATAATAGATTCACATGGGATTTTCAGAGAGACCCCTTACCATCCATTGATCAGGTATTCGTGTTTGGTGGCCATAATGGTTCTCATGTCGCTCCTGGGCAATACACTTTAAGGCTGTCTTTGGAAAATGAACATTCCGAAACTGAGGTGATTATTCTTCCAAATCCTGTAATAAAAACAACTCCTCACGATTTTGAAGCACAACAAGCCATGCTCACCACTATTGAAAGTACCGTTAAAGACATGCACGAATCGGTTAACCAAATGCGTTCTGCAAAATCACAATTGGAACATTACGCCAAACTTTTAAAAGACAATAAAGAAGCTGATTCGCTTTTAAGCAAGGGCAAAGCGCTTATAAAACGTATTACCTCTTGGGAAGAAAACCTGATACAGCCCAAACAAAAAACCTTTCAAGATGTTATTAATTTCAACAATAAACTGAATTCTCAATTATTGCATCTTAAAGGCTATTTGGATGAAGCCGACCCAAAAGTGACCGATGGATCCAAACAACGTTTACAAGATTTGCTCAAGGACTGGCAAGTTTATAAAAACGAACGGGATGCCATCATAAATACCGAAATGAAGACCTATAATGCGTTGTACAAAATGCTTGGAATTCCTGCGTTAATTCTTAAGGACTAAGATGATAAAACTCTTCCGCAACATCCGCCAAAAACTAGTAACCGAAGGCAAAACTACCAATTATCTAAAATACGCAATTGGCGAAATTATACTAGTAGTTATTGGAATTCTAATAGCACTTCAAATAAACACATGGAATACCAAAAGATTAGATAGCAATAAAGAAAAAGAGTATCTAAATAATCTTATCGAAGATATTAAGACTCAAAAAACACTTGTAAAAAGTCAGATTGATCATGAAGTCAGGACAAAGTTTCAATGTGAAAAGGCTTTAAGTCATCTTAATACATCACATATTGACGCTGATAGTCTAAATGTTTATTTAACTAATATTACGCGCAAAACATTTGTGATTAACGACCCAACTTTTCAAGACTTAAAAAGTTCAGGAAATATCTTACTCATTAAAAATAACGAGTTGAGAAAAAAAATCATTTCCTTTTATCAGAATTTAGAATACAGTGCCATGGTAATAGTAGTTAGCAATGAAAACTCAATAGATTCTTTTAGAGATTTTATTATTCAAAATTCTGTTGTAAACATGAACTATAAAGATAGTATCACTGTAGCTGGTGGAGTTAATTATTCACTTAAATCAATAGATATTCCTTGGGCTAAAAAAGTTCAGGAAGCTAAATTAAAAGATAAAGAAAATTTGCTAATTACTTTAAATCACATTTCGCAAAGAGGTAGAACAAGTACTGTTCATTTAGATTTAATGCAAAGACTTGAACAACGCATCGCAAACATACAAAGTGATATAGAAAACTATTTAAGTAATGATTAAATTCTTCAGAAAAATACGCTACAACCTTATGGAAACAGGAAAAACAGGAAAATACCTTAAATATGCCATTGGTGAGATTATACTAGTGGTCATTGGTATTTTGATTGCTTTACAAATCAATAATTGGAATGAACAGCGTAAAGAAGACAAATTAGAGGCCGAATATTATTGTAGGTTATTGGATGATGCACAACAAGATATGGAACAGGTCAACCAGTTTATAAAACTTTCCGAAGATCGTTTAGCAGCTTCCAATCAAGCAGTCAGATTACTTCAAAAAGAAAAGGCAAAGAAAGTAGATGTTAGCAAACAACTCGGGCTTTCAATACTCGCTATTTATTCAGATTTTACACCTAACAATTCCGCTTTTGAAGATTTAAAATCGGGAGCCAATTTAAATATCATCAAGGACAAAAATATTATAAAAGCCATTAATAATTATTACAATAAAGCAGCTGGGTATTTAAGTATCATAAAAGTAAATGCCAATATTGCTCTTGACACTTACTATTTAGACAATGATGTTTTTAAAAGTGGCCGGAT
Source organism: Flavobacteriaceae bacterium (assembly GCA_037969605.1). Classification (GTDB taxonomy): domain Bacteria; phylum Bacteroidota; class Bacteroidia; order Flavobacteriales; family Flavobacteriaceae; genus Geojedonia. The sequence continues at coordinate 4,623 of JBBKXS010000325.1, read as the reverse complement.
ACATGCTCAAATGTTGACTGACAGGTTCATCACCGGAATGGAAAAAGATATTTACGAATCCATGGATTTAGATTATGATGAAGCACTTTCAGAAACCATAAAATATAAGTCGTTAAATGCTGCGTTAACCTATATTTCAACTAATGCAAGGCAATTACAGCTTTTAAATTTTATTAAGGACGAAGTCACTGTTTTAATAAGCACCTTAGAACCTAAATGTATATTAAATGATTAAGTTTTTTAGACACATTAGAAAAGAATTACTCAACCAAGGCAAAACCAGTAAATATGCTAAATACGCTATTGGTGAAATTGTTTTAGTGGTTATTGGGATTCTCATTGCCTTGCAGATTAATAATTGGAATCAACAACGTATTGAAAAAGAGCAAATCCAAGTTATCCTTAATAATTTAAATAAAGAGTTCAATGAGAATCTAATTGAATTGAACGTTAGTATAAGTAAATTCAACAGTGTCATTGAAGGATTGGATACATTACTAACCGTTATGAGAACTCAAGACAGTAATTTCACTGAACCTGAATTTGATCAACTTTTACACAAGACATTTATCACTCCAAATTGGGCTCGAAGTTCCTTTGTACTTGTCGAATTAAAAAATTCTGGGGCCTTATCTAAACTCAACAATATCAACTTAAAAACCTTACTTTTTAGATGGGAAAGAGAATTTTCAGACTTGAACAGAAGTGAAGAGGCATTTCAAAATTATGGAGGAGAATATATTGAATACATTACGAAAAATGGTTCTGTTAGAAATTTAGATGCCTTAACAGAAAACACCCAAAATCTTCAAAAATCTACGATTGCCCGAAACAACCCTGAACTTTTAAAGATTCCTGAATTTGAAAATAGAGCAGATAATTTCTATTTCCTTGCTGTTCAAGTAAAGGCAAGGTTTCAATCTCTTAGAAAATTAATGAAAGACATAATTGAAGTTTCAAACACTGAATTAAACCAATGATAAATTTTTTCCGTCATATTCGTAAATCACTTCTTATGGAAAATAAAAACGCTAAATATCTTAAATACGCCCTAGGCGAGATTATATTGGTTATGATTGGTATTTTACTGGCCTTACAGGTTAACAATTGGAACAATAATCGTATTAATAGTAAAGAAGAACAAAAAGCTTTAAATAGTATCCATTCTGAATTTTTAAGGAATAGGGATCATTTGGATGATATCATAAAAACTACAGATAGCAGTATTGAAACAGGTAGGCAAATTATGGCACTCATAAATACCGATGCAACTAAGCTTCATTCACAAAATGTTGATAGTCTAATATTCCAAGTTTTTGAATATGATGTTTTTAATGTTTCGGAAAATTCTATCCAAGAAATCCTCCAATCTGGAAAATTTCAAAATTTACAAAATGATATTCTAAAATCTTTAATTCTTGAATGGACGCATCAAAAAAACAGGACTTACAAAACTTCTGATAATCTCGAAAGTAAATCCCAGGCTTTGGTTGACTATCTTATTAAAAATTATCCTTTAAAAAACATTGATGCCTATGGAGTTTTAGCTTGGGAAGAACCCTCTACAATAAATATTGATAAACATCTTGTGTTTTATGATATCGAATTTGAAAACATCATCGATGATTTTTTATATAATTTGATGGGATATAATAATAGAATTAAAGAGATAAAAAAACTTGTAAATAACATTATTGAAAACACTCAACCTAGAGATGATTAAATTCTTTCGAAAAATACGCTACAATCTTATGGAAACAGGAAAAACTGCTAAATACCTAAAATACGCCATTGGCGAAATTGTGCTAGTAGTTATTGGTATTTTAATCGCTTTACAAATCAATACCTGGAACGAATTGAGGAAACAACGTTCAGAAGAAATCGAAACGCTAAAAAACATAAAATCAGATTTCACTAACGCCATAAATGAGTTCGAGGAAAATAATGCTTTCAGGGAACGGATTATATCAGCAACAGAAATTTTTTATACCATCATTCATACAAAGCAAAACCCATATAATAAAAAACAATTGGACAGTCTTATGTCTGAATTCTTTATCAACCCAACCTATAACGGGCAATCCGAAACGCTCAATATCCTCTTCAACTCCGGAAAAATAAATATTATCAGCAACGACTCCATTAAAAATGCACTGGTTCTTTGGCCGCAACAAATCGAAGATATAGTCGAAGACGAAATATACTCCAGTAACATAATATATAATAGTTTACAGCCTTTGGTAAATCGATATGTTTCCTTATACGATATTTACACCAGCATTAACTACAAAACATATACATTATTCAATCATACTTCTGAAAGTTCATTTACCAGCGATTATGAAGGATTATTCAATGACCGTGAATTTGAAGGCACTTTAGCGGCGCGAGAATTACCTTTATCAGTCTCGCTACTTCAAACCCGAGAACTAATAGAAGCAGCAAAAGATATAATTCGTTTAATCGATAAAGATATAAGCAATTAAAATGATAAAATTCTTTCGAAAAATACGCTATAATCTTATGGAACAAAATAAAACTGGCAAATACCTTAAATACGCCATTAGAGAAATTCTGACGGTAAAATTATTTATAAATTAATAACCAAACATAAACCATTATGAAAACTTTCCTTCTCCTTGCGTCAATGCTTCTAATTACCGCCTGTTCAACACCTCCCAAACCAGCAGAACAAGTCAACAAGTTGGCCGACCAGTATGTGGAAGCATATTTTACCACTTTCCCTGAACTTGCTGCTATGGTTGGCGCCCCTGACCTGCATCCAGAGAAACTCAGCGACCGATCCTATACTGCTTTGCGGCAATGGGAAGCCACTGAAAACCAACTTTTAGATGCGCTAAATACCATTAACCACGATGCACTCAACGGCTTGCCAGAAAGTATTACCTACGGTTTTTTACGGGAACTGCTTGAGGCATCAATTGGCGTGAGAACCTGCAAGATGGAACTTTGGAAAGTAAGCCCGACCTTCACAGGATGGCAAAATGAACTACCCTTCGCCTTCGCCTCCCTACCCATTGATACTGAGGAAGAACGCGACAATCTGTATCAGCGATTAACCCAGTTACCGCGATACATCCGTGCAGAAACAGTTAACCTTAAAGAGGGCATACGCCTAGGATACACTGTGCCAAAAACCGGTGTTGAAGCTGTAATAGGACAGATGGATGCTCTGCTTGCTACACAAGCTGGCGAATCTCCGTTTGCTAGTTTTGGCAAACAGAATTTTCCTGAATTCCACGAGCGCCTTACTGCACTTGTCGAAACTGAAATCAATCCCGCGATATCGGAATACCGTGACTACCTGCAGAACGAATACTTGTCAAATGCAAGAATTGAAGTTGGTGCAAATGCACTTCCTAACGGGGACATCTGCTATAAGGCCTCAACCCGATTTCATATTACTTCAATTATTTCTGCTGAAGCCATTCACCAAATGGGCCTTGACCAGATGGTAAAAATTCAACAACAGCTCAGTGAGATTGGTGAACGCAGTTTCGGAACAAACGACCCTGCTGAAGTTTTGAGAATCGTGAAGGAAGACCCTCAATACCGTTTTTCAAACCGGGAAGAAATTATCCAAACGGCTGAAGAAACAATGAAGCGTGCTGAAACAGAACTCCCAAACTGGTTTGGACTTGTACCCGAAATGACTTTTGAACTAGTACCCTACCCCTCTTATCAGGAAAAAAATGCACCCCTCGGTCAGGCCCTTTTTTCATCACGCGACGGGAAAAGTGTTGGACAATACATCATCAACACTTATCAGCCAGAAACACAATCAAAATCCTTTGTCGAATCGCTCTCCTTTCATGAAGGCTATCCTGGACACCTGTTTCAAATGTATGTTGCTCAAGCCGGAGCTAAAACCCACCCTATAACCAGTTATTTTTTTCTTTCCGGTTTTGGGGAAGGTTGGGCACTTTATACAGAGCGACTGGCAGAAGAAATGGGTTTGTACACTTCAGATGTATCGCGTGTGGGATGGCTAGCCAGTGAGGCACATCGTTCAGCGCGGTTGGTTGTGGATTCCGGGATGCATGCGTTGGATTGGACACGTCAGCAATCAATTGAATATTTGGCGAAGTATACAACACTTACTCCAAATCAGACTGTTGCTGAAACAGATCGTTACATTGCCGTACCAGGTCAGGCTACCTCATACATGGTGGGTGCACTTGAAATCATGAACCTTCGCAACGAAGCAAAACAGGCACTTGGAAATGCATTTGATATCAAAGCTTTTCATGACCTAGTACTGGAAGATGGCACCGTGCCGTTAGCGATGCTCAAGGAAAAAGTGAAAGATTGGATTGAAAATAGCAAATAATTATGAGAACGTCCTGAAAGATAATTTAGATCTTTTAAGGAATTCAAAAATAAAGAATTGATGATTAAATTTTTCAGAAACATTCGTCAAAATCTCATTATGGAAAACAAAACTATTTGTCATTCCGCACTTGATGCGGAATCCACTTTCAAGTTTCAAAATAGATTCCTGCCTGCGCAGGAATGACAAAAAATATAAATATATGATAAAGTTTTTTAGACATATAAGACAAAACCTAATTATGGAAAACAAAACTGGTAAATATCTTAAAT
>JBBKXS010000324.1:0-36644 GCA_037969605.1 Flavobacteriaceae bacterium | reverse complement strand
ACATAAGAGGATATCATTTTTTTTATTTGATGTTTTTGAAGTAACAATCCAAGTCCAAAATCATCTACTCCTGCATTGTTAGAAATACAAGTGAGTCCTCTAACGTTTAACTTTACAAGTTCAGCTATGGCGTTTTCAGGAATTCCACAAAGCCCAAAACCTCCCAACATTAAGGTCATATTATCGCCTACCCCATTGAGCGCTTCACTTACATTAGATACTTTTTTATTGATCATTTACATAGTATTTTACAACGGAAAATTACAAAATAAAAAAGCCATTCTAAAATGAACGGCTTTCGTTTTTTAATTAAATTGTAAACCTGATTCCAGATAGAAACATTAGGTATCAAAAATCTATAACATCTTCCTTGGATTTATTGCTTTGGCCTACCTTACTACAATCCACATTGATTGACAATTCTAAAGGGGCCTCAAATTCTTCTTTTGAAATCCCTAATTCTTCATTGGCATAACAGCTTTTCATATACAATGCCCAAATAGGCAATGCCATAGAAGCTCCTTGACCATAGGTAATAGAACTAAAATGTACAGATCTATCTTCAGCTCCAACCCAAACACCTGTCACTAAATTTGGCACCATACCCATAAACCAACCATCACTTTGGTTTTGTGTGGTTCCTGTTTTACCAGCAATAGGATTGTCAAATGCATAAGGATAGCCTGTTATGATTTCTTTATAAACAGGGGTTTCAGCTCCCCACGTTCGTCGTAACCGAGCACCGGAGCCATACTCTGTTACACCTTCCAATAAACTAGTGGTTACAAAAGCTACTTCTTCACTTAGAACATCTTTAGACTCTGGTGTAAACTGATATAAAATGGTTCCGTTTTTGTCCTCAATGCGAGTCACCATTACAGGATTATTATAAACGCCTTTGTTGGCAAATGTGGCATAGGCCGCCACCATTTCATAAACACTTAAATCTGGAGTGCCTAGAGCTATTGATGGTACTGGTAAAATATCTTGTTCTATTCCTAGTTTTTTTGCCATATCAATGACCGGTTGGGGCCCAACTTTATCCATTAAACGGGCTGTAACGGTATTAATTGAATTGGCTAAAGCGCTTTTTAAAGTTACATATCCAGCGTATTCTCCATCAGAGTTTTTTGTTGTCCAAGGTTCTGGGTTACCGAATTTGTTCGCTTCAATAGTAATTTGTTGCTTTGGAAATGTGTCACATGGAGATAAATGTAGCTGGTCAATAGCTGTAGCATAAACAAATGGTTTAAATGTTGAACCCACTTGCCGCTTACCCTGTTTGACATGGTCATATTGAAAATGCCTGTAATTCATTCCTCCAACCCAAGCTTTAACATGGCCAGTATTGGGATCCAAAGACATCATTCCTGGATGTAAGAACGATTTGTAATACCTCATGGAATCTATTGGTTTCAGGATCGTATCTATTTCGGTAGCCAAACCATCTTTCCAAGCAAATATGGTCATATCTTTGGGTTTATAGAACGATGCCTCGATATCTTTTTCGCTTATTCCTTTCACTTTCATTACCCTCCAGCGTTCGGACTGCCTCATACCCCTTTTCATTAGTGCCGCAATTTCTTCATTGTCCAATTCCAAAAATGGTGCTGTAGCATTCCTGTTGGGTGTATTCTGGTGATCAAATTCAGCTTGGAGTCTTGGCATATGTCTTTGAACCGCGGCCTCAGCATAATGCTGCATACGGGAATCTATTGTGGTGAAAATTTTCAAACCATCATTATACAAATTATATTTTGACCCATCAGGTTTTGGATTTTCAGCAATCCATTTTTTCATGAAATCAGACAAATAGGCCCTGAAATAGGTGGCTATCCCTTCGCGATGGGATTCTGGAGAAAATTTTAAATCTAATTCCGTTTTTTGAAGAGAGTCTTTTACTTGTTCCGTAATGTAGTCAGACTTTTCCATTTGAGCCAACACCACGTTACGTCTGTTTTTTACGCCTACTGGATTTCTACTCGGTATGGGATTATAGAATGATGAATTTTGACACATCCCTACTAACATAGCTGATTCTTTTAAATCTAAATCCTTAGGCTCTTTACCAAAATAAATACGTGATGCACTTCTAATACCATCGGCATTATTACCAAAATCATAAACATTAAAATACATTACAATAATTTCTTCCTTGGTATATTGTCGTTCCAATCGAATGGCAATGATCCATTCCTTAGCTTTTTGCAATATTCTTTCTATAATATTTTTAGATCCTTCACCATGAAATAATTGCTTTGCCAATTGCTGCGAAATAGTACTTGCCCCTCCACCACTACCAAGTTTTACGATAGCTCTTAAAGTTCCCCTAGCATCAATCCCAGAATGCTGCATAAAACGCATATCCTCTGTGGCAATTAATGCATTGACTAAATTTTTAGGAAGCTCGGAATACTCTACAGGTGTTCTGTTGTCGTTGAGGTAAAATTTTCCAAGGGTTTTACCATCAGAAGTAATAATCTCAGTAGCTAAATTTGTATGCGGGTTTTCTAATATGGTATGATCGGGCATTTCGCCAAAAGCACCCCAAGATGCAAGTAAAAATATAAGAACAACAAAAAGGATTCCAGTTACAAACAGTTTCCAAAACCAGCGAATATATTTTGAAAAATCTTGTGTTGTATGTTTTTTGCTAGCTATTTTTTTAGCCATAATTAATTAGTTTTTGAATATTCAATCCTAAAGCCAATGTCAGTAATCCCCTCTAAATTATCAATCCCATTGACCTGACCATTTTGTCTCATCGCATGTTGAATCTTAATTTTATACTCTCCCGTTTCGTTAAAAATAAATGGCTTGTCATAGCCTTTATACCACAATTTATTCTCTTTAACATCGGTAAATCCAGTTCCCAAAAGTTTACCGTTAGGGTCAGCCATTTTATATTCCAACGTATCCTTGAGAGTTTTCCCATTGGGAAAGTCCATTTCAACGATCAAAAACAAATTGTTGTATTTGTACTCATTTGTGTTTCTCAAATTAATAAACAAATTATAGTTGTTTATAGAATCTGAAGGGATAATATTAAACGAAATTATAGTATCCTTATGCCATTGATTAGGAACTGATTTATACTCATCAAAAATACGATTGGAATCACAAGAACTAAAAACAGCACAAATAATCAATACTATCCAGATACTATTTCTTGGCATTTTTTTGAGGCTTATGATTTGTATTACGGTTTCCTCTCTTATTTCTACGTTTGCTTTTACGTTTTGGACTATCAAATCGTGTTAAACTATCTTGACCCACAACGTTTTCAAACTCAATTTTAGTATCCTCAATAAGTTCAAAGGCATATTCTTCAAGGTTAGGGACTTTTTCTTTTTTACTGTTTTTTCTTATAATTTCATTGGCTTGAACTGTAGTAAGTTTGTGCCAATTCATCCATTCGCCTTCATAAGCATACCACAAATGTCCTTTAAAAATATCAGTTTTTTGGCATACTGCTGTCCCTTTTTCGGTGAATAATTTTATCTCTGTTTTTGGAAAATCTTTTAGGGCGTCTAAATAGGAATCCAATTCATAGTTTAAACAGCACTTTAACTTTCCGCATTGCCCTGCAAGTTTTAACGGATTTAACGACAACTGTTGGTAACGTGCTGCAGATGTGCTTACAGACCTAAAATCTGTTAACCAAGTTGAACAACATAATTCTCTCCCACAGGAACCAATACCTCCAAGTCTTGAAGCTTCTTGACGGAAACCGACCTGTTTCATTTCTATTCGAGTTCTAAATTCTTTCGCAAATAACTTAATGAGCTCTCTAAAATCAACACGTTCTTCCGCTGTATAATAAAAGGTTGCCTTACTAGCATCACCTTGATATTCAATATCCGAAATTTTCATCTGCAATTTCAGATCTATGGCAAACTGACGGGCCTTTACCTTCATGGGGTCTTCCTTATCCCTCGAAGCTGACCAAATATCAATATCTTTTTGGTTGGCCTTGCGATAAATTTTAAGAACCTCTTCCTCATTATTGATGTCGATTTTTTTTCGCTTCATTTGGATCCTTACTAATTCTCCTGTAAGCGTGACCATTCCAATGTCGTGACCAGATTGCGCCTGAGTAGCTACAATGTCACCAATACTCAACGATAAATTTTCGGTATTCTTGTAATATTGTTTTCTTCCGTTTTTAAAACGTACTTCAACAGCATTAAATGGTTCTTCTCCCTGTGGTAACGACATATTGGCCAACCAATCAAAAACTGTTAACTTGTTGCAACTATCCGTGCCACACGTTCCGTTATTTTTGCATCCTTTGGGTTGTCCATCTTTTCCAGTTGAGCAACTGTTACAACTCATAAAAAATGTATATAAAACTCGTTATTGATAATAACGAGTGGAGATTAATATTAATTTAAAACGTAAAGATAAGATTAATTATTGACTAAAATGAATTAAGATTCTTTGCTTAAAACATCAAAAATATTTCTCAAATCCTTTTTATGTGGTAAATGGTCTGCTCTTCCCTTTTTGAAAATGTCGTTGCTATTGCCTTGGCCTTTTCGTAGGGCCTTTTGCTCTTCGTAAGGCAATCGGTTAATTTCCATACAAGTTGTCGAACAACAATTTTCCATTTTTGCCTTACATTCATCACATTGAATAAATAATAAATGGCAGGCTTCATTGGCGCAATTGGTATGCAAATCGGCAGGTTTGCCACATTGGTGGCAATGCGCTATGACGTCTTCAGATATGCGTTCAGAACGGCGCTCGTCAAATACAAAGTTTTTTCCAACAAACTTATTTTCCAATCCTTGAGTTTCTACTTGTCTTACATAATTAATAATCCCTCCTTCAAGCTGATATACGTGTTGAAAACCTTTGTGTTTATAATAGGCACTTGCTTTTTCACAACGGATTCCTCCAGTGCAGTACATCACAAGCTTCTTGTCTTCTTTATGTTCTTTCAAGTCTTCTTCAATGATTGAAAGTGATTCTCTAAACGTATCCACATCAGGCATTATGGCATTTTTAAAGTGGCCTATTTCACTTTCATAATGATTACGCATGTCCACCAAAATGGTATCGGGATCATCAATAAGTTCATTAAACTGTTGAGCTCCAACATGGACTCCCTTATTGGTCACATCAAAAGTCTCATCATTCAAACCATCAGCTACGATCTTATCGCGTACTTTTATTTTCAATTTTAAAAAGGCAAAATTATCATGTTCTATAGCAATGTTTAAACGAACATTTTCTAAAAAAGAAATGCTATCCAAATGAATTTTAAACTTTTGAAAATGGTCTGCGGGTATAGAAAGTTGGGCATTGATCCCTTCATGAGCGACATAAATTCTACCTAAAATATCTATTTCGTTCCAGGCTAGAAACACATGATTTCTAAAAATTTCGGGGTTCCCGATTTTGGCGTATTTGTAGAAAGAGATGGTCAAGCGTTCTTTTCCCGCTTGCTCAATAAGTTCGGCTCTTTCTTTAGCGCTTAAGTTATTGAACAGTTGCATGCTATACCAATTTTTAAGAGTTAAAGATTGTTTTTATTACAAAGTTAATATTTTACAGGTATTGTGTGCCTTAAAAAATAAAAAAGCATTTCAGGCTTTCTGAAATGCTTTTTTTAGACTAACTCGTTAATACTAATTTTTTAATTTAATTCTAAAAAATTGTAATAAGAGTTAACCCCCATCGGCTTTACAATTGCCGTTTACACGTACCGCAATTGAAACACCTAAAGCGTTATTGAAAATGGTTCTTTTAAAGAATTTCATAGCAAGATTTTCCCTTAATATATTGTAGATGTGAAAAGTGTAAAAAGGTTGCGTGATCCTATTGAAAAGATGAAAAGTTGTCGTATTTTAGCTGTCATATCAATAAGAAAATATTATATAAATGAGTAGTGAAAAAGACGCAAAATTAAAAGCATTAAAACTTACATTGGATAAGCTGGACAAGGCCTATGGGAAAGGAACCGTAATGAAAATGAGTGACCAAGCCGTGGTAGATGTTGATTCCATTTCAACTGGATCTTTAGGTTTGGATATAGCTTTGGGTGTAGGTGGATATCCCAGAGGAAGAGTGATTGAAATTTATGGCCCAGAATCGTCAGGAAAAACCACATTAGCACTACATGCGATAGCCGAAGCCCAAAAAACTGGAGGCATAGCGGCTTTTATTGATGCTGAACATGCTTTTGATAGACATTATGCCGAAAAGTTAGGTGTAGATTTGGATAATCTAATTATTTCCCAACCCGATAACGGAGAACAGGCTCTGGAAATAACTGATAATTTAATTCGTTCAGGCGCAATTGACATTGTAGTTATCGATTCTGTTGCTGCATTGACTCCCAAAAGCGAAATTGAAGGTGAAATGGGTGACTCTAAAATGGGATTGCACGCGCGATTAATGTCTCAAGCATTAAGAAAGTTAACCGGATCCATAAGTAAAACCAATTGTACTGTGATTTTCATTAATCAATTGCGTGAAAAAATAGGAGTTATGTTTGGAAACCCAGAAACCACAACTGGAGGAAATGCATTAAAATTTTATGCTTCAGTAAGATTGGATATTCGGCGTTCAACTCAGATAAAAGAAACAGATGGCACTGTGGCAGGTAATAAAACCCGGGTAAAAGTGGTTAAAAACAAGGTTGCCCCTCCATTTAAAACTGCAGAATTTGATATTATGTATGGTGAAGGCATTTCTAAAGTTGGAGAAGTAATCGATATAGCGGTAGATAATGAAATTATCAAAAAAAGCGGGTCTTGGTTTAGTTATGAGGACACCAAACTTGGTCAAGGCAGAGATGCTGTTAAAGCCCTTTTAAAAGACAATCCAGAGCTCATGGATGAACTTGAAGATAAAGTCAGGAAAATTGCCAAAGCAAGCACCATGAATGACTAAACATTGAAAATATCCCGTTTTCTTTCGGGATATTTTGTTTTTCAGACGCAACCTTTATAATTACATTGCATCTACAGCTTATAAAGGTGTTCTATTAAACTTTTTGTCGTATGAATAAATTGATTATTTATTGTGTTTTGTTGTGCACACTAGTGTCTTGTACTTTGGGCGATAATAATTCCCCAAATTATCATTTCGAAATTCTTCCAATTGAAAGTGTAGACATTCCGGATGAATTTACACTTGGCGAAACCTATCCCATCACCGTACATTATTATAGACCTTCAAGTTGTTACGTGTTTAACGATTTTTATTACGTAAAAGAGCTCAATCAAAGAACAATAGCTGTTATTAATACTGTATATGACGACCGAGTTTGCACACAAGCTGTTGAACTAGTTGACGCTACTTTTAATTTTATAGTCACTAGTAATGGAACTTATGTATTTAAATTTTGGCAGGGTGAAGATAATAACGGGAATGATTTATATTATATAGTTGAAGTCCCTGTGGTTGAATAAATATTTTGGATTAATTAACACCTATAACATGTGAGTTTAGAGCAACTCATAGAGCAATGTAAAAAAAACGATGTTAAGGCTCAAAGTCAAATATATAAACTCTTTGCGAGTAAATTGTTTTCAGTTTGCCTTAAATATTCGAGAAATTACGCTGAGGCAGAAGATAATCTGCAAGATGCTTTTGTGACTATTTTTAAAAAAATTTCACAATTTAAAAATATAGGTTCTTTTGAAGGCTGGATGAAACGAATCACGATTAATACTGCGCTGCAGTGTTATAGGAGTGTTGGGGTTTTTGACCTTGTAAATAAAAATCAAATAGAAGATGAGTCCATCGATATTGATGAGGACACAATTAGCATCGATTTTTTATTAAAGATCATTCAAGAACTTCCAAATCGTTACCGATTGGTTTTTAACCTTTATGTATTAGATGATTATTCGCATAAAGAAATAGCTGAAATGCTACATATTTCAACAGGAACATCTAAATCAAATCTCGCTCGTGCAAGGTTGATTTTAAAAGAAAAAATAGAACATTACAAAGCAAGCTTAAGCTCGCAAACTTTATAATGAGTGATAAAAAACATATCGACCGTCTTTTTCAGGAAATGCTCAAAGATTTTGAAGTTTCTCCTAAAGATGCCGTTTGGGAATCTATAGAGCAAGAACTTCATCAAAAGAAACGCAAACGACGTGTGATACCTTTATGGTGGCAAATGGCTGGTGTTGCTGCTATTTTGGCCGTGTTTTTTACAGTTGGAAATTTAGTGTTCAATGATGACCTTGAAAATAACTCAATAAACAATCCGGTTGTAACTACAGATGAAAAAGTTAATTCTTCTATTATTTCTTCGGAAACAGATACTATTTCAAATAATGATCAAGAGGAAAATGCAGTGGTAGATGTCAGCAAAGAGGTAAATTTGAATTCAGATTCTACTTTCAATACTATCGTAAATCAAGCACAATACCAAACGACAACCATTGCAAACAAAAACAGCAATTCGGACGAAAACAGTGATGCCCAAAACTCAAACACGTTAATTCATCAAGCTTTAATAAACTCAAAAATTACAATTGCAACAAATACAAAAACAGTTGATAGTGTAAAGCCTTCAAATCTACCTGAACCTAACCTAAATCAAATTAATAATAATCAAAAAACATCTGAGATAGACGCATTGTTCAATACTGTTAAAACTGATGTCAATACTTCTTTTGCCAACACTCAAACTAAAGAAGAAGCTTCTGAAACAAGTACGGGAAAATCTGAAAACACAGGCACTTCAATAGAAGCCGCTATTACTCTAGTAAATAATACAGATGAAAAAGAAGAAGTGGAGAAGTTAAGCAGGTGGAATATTTCAACAAATGTGGCGCCTGTTTATTTCAACTCGCTGGGTGATGGGTCTGCGCTTGATGAACAATTTATTGGTAACTCTAAAAGTGGTGATATTAATATGAGTTATGGCGTTAATGGAAGTTATGCCATAAATGAAAAATTAAAAATAAGGGCTGGAATCAATAAAGTTAATCTGGGTTATAATACTAACGATGTCATTGTGTATAGCGGTGCTGGGATTACATTAATAGGCGCGTTCTCTAGAAGTAATAGCAACATCAGATTTAATGATAAAACCGCAAACACTTCGATAATTAGCACACAAAATTTGAGTTTGGCTGCTGCTCCCGAAATTTTGGCCTCAAATGTTAAGGCGTCAATAAATCAGGAACTTGGATTTATTGAGCTTCCAATAGAGATTGAATACGCTATTTTAAATAATAAATTAGGAGTAAACGTTATAGGCGGATTTAGCACCTTTTTCTTAGACAATAACAAGGTGTACTCAACTCTTAATGGAGATAAATCACTATTGGGTGAAGCTATAAATATTAATGACACCAGTTATAGTGCCAATTTTGGTTTGGGATTAAATTATAATGTTTCAGATAAGATAAAATTCAATCTTGAGCCTACGTTCAAATATCAAATCAATACATTCCGTGATACTTCTGGGGACTTTCAGCCTTACTTTATAGGTATCTATACGGGATTGAGTTATAAGTTTTAGATTTTAGTTGGTTAGATTAGTTGTTGCAAACTTCGCAATGACGCCGAAAAGCTGCTCTGTGCCAAGAGCGGCTTTTTAGGTTTTATTAAAGTCCTCTAATTGATGTAAAATAATAGACCTTGCTTTTAGGTTAAGCGCTTTTGTTTCTTTAATAGATAATCCTTTAGTGGGTAAAAAATGGTGTATTTTAACTCGCATTTTTCCAGGTCCTCCACTAAAAAACACATAAGAAAATCGTTTTTTGTTATCGGCAAAAGTGATGGGTACAATGGGTATGTGATGGTTAATTGCAAGTCTAAATGCTCCATCTTTAAATTCATCCAAAGCAATTTGATGATTAGGTACGCCTCCTTCGGGAAAAATACAAATGCTCAACCCCGATTGCAATCGTCTTTGTGCTCTTAAAAAAACAGCTTTTCTACTACGTTCAGAGCTTCTGTCAACCAAAATACAGGTGCGTTTATAAAAGAACCCAAATAATGGGATTTTTACCAATTCCTTCTTCCCTACAAATACAAAAGGGTTTTTAACACTCACCAACATAAGCATAATATCTGCCATAGAGGTATGGTTGGCAATAAACATATAGCTTTTGGATTTTTCTGGGGTTTGTTCACTTTCAATATTATAATTAAAACCCATTCCTATTAAAATGCATTTTGCCCAAATACGAGCTAGTTTAAAAAAGAAGGGATACCAGGCATCTTTTAAAATGGATATGACAAGAAATGGAAACAAGACCAATATAGGTAGGGCTACAAGAATGTAGAACCAAATACGATATAAAATCCAGAATGGATATTTTAAAAGCTTCATTAGATTCAAAACTACTTAAATTAATTGAGGTATTGTGCTAAAAAAATTACCTTTGCTTTTTCGAATTAAGTTGAATTTAAAAAGATTCCCACTTTTGTGGGAAGTAAACATGGCAAGAATACTTACAGGCATTCAAAGTACAGGGACACCACATTTGGGAAATATTTTAGGCGCTATTTTGCCTGCTATTGACATGTCAAAAAATAGTGCCAATGATTCGTTTCTGTTTATTGCCGATATGCACTCCTTAACTCAAATAAAAGATCCCGAAGAATTGCGCAATAACACTTACTCAACGGCGGCAACATGGTTAGCTTTTGGATTGGATATTGAAAAAACCGTTTTCTATAGACAAAGTGATGTTCCTCAAGCAACCGAGTTGGCTTGGTATTTAAGCTGTTTCTTCCCCTATAAAAGACTAAAGTTAGCTCATAGTTTCAAAGATAAAAAAAATAGATTGGACGATGTTAATGGTGGAATATTTATGTATCCAATGCTCATGGCTGCCGATATTTTACTATATGATGCCGATATTATTCCTGTAGGGAAAGACCAATTACAGCATATTGAATATACGCGTGATGTGGCATCGCGTTTTCATGCAAAAATGGGCGAGGTTTTTGTAATTCCAGAAGCCGATGTACAAGAAGATATGATGCTAATACCAGGAACAGATGGCGAAAAAATGAGCAAAAGCAAAGGGAATATCATTGATATTTTTTTGGATGATAAAAAACTTCGAAAACAAATTATGTCCATTGAAACCGATAGCACGCCTCTTGAATCGCCTAAGGATTGGAAAACTTGCAATTGTTTTGCCATATATAAACTTTTGGCATCTAAAGACCAAGTTGAAACCATGCAAGCCAATTACAAAACTGGTGGCTATGGATATGGGCAAGCAAAACAAGCCTTATTTGAACTCATTACTGAAAAATTTGCGGAACCCAGAGAGCGTTACACTTATTTCATGAACCATCTTGATGAAATTGATAGCGCCTTGGCTATTGGTGGCGATAAAGCTAAATTAGTAGCCAATGAGGTTTTAAAAAGGGTAAGAAGTAAAGTAGGATACTAAACAATCTCAAACAATTTACCTGGAAGTGGTCTTACAACTCCCTTAAGTTCCATATTAAGTAAATTACCGGCCACTTTAAAAATGGGCATTTCACATTCAATAGCAATAACATCCAGCATTTGCTTGTCATTAGTTTTCAAATAAGTATAAATTACTTTTTCTTCATCGTCCAGTTCTACAAATAATTGTTTTTGAATTGTTGGTTTTTTGTTATCGTCAAGTTTCCAATTCAAAATATATGGCACATCCAATGGATTGGTCAATACATGCGCTTTCTGGTATTTAATTAAATTGTTGCATCCCGCACTTTGTGTATCAGTAACACGTCCTGGAACCGCAAAAATATCTCTATTGTAAGAGTTTGCAATATCAGCGGTAACCAAACTTCCTCCTTTTTCGGCAGATTCTATAACAATCGTCGCCTCGCTTAAGCCTGCAATAATTCTGTTTCGTTTTAAAAAATTGTTTCGGTCAAACACATCTGTACTCCAAAAATCTGTAAAAAACCCTCCATTTTTTTCAACCTCTACAACATACTTTTTGTGCGATGGTGGATAGATTTGATTGAGACCATGTGCCAAACAACCTATGGTTTGCAAATTATGCTTTAATGCCGCTTTTTGAGCGGTAATATCTGTTCCATATGCAAATCCTGAAACAATAACTGGATTATAAACCGCAAGTTGTTCCACCAATTTTTCACAAAAAGTAATCCCGTTTGTGCTAATCTTACGTGTACCAACTATACTTATAATTCGTTGTTTTTTTAGGTTGATATGTCCTGTTTGAAAAAGCAAAATGGGGCCATCAATACAATGTTTTAGTTTTTCAGGATAGTCATCATCTGTAAAATACAGACATCTTATTTGGTTATCCTTGGTAAATTGTAATTCCTTTTCAGCTTCCTTTATAAACGATGTATCGGACAATTCTTTTAAGGTTGTCGTTCCAATACCATCGATTTTGATCAAATTCTGTTTCTTCTCTTTTAAAACAGCTTCAGCAGAACCGCAATGGTTTATCAACTTTTTAGCTGTTAAATCCCCAATTTTAGGAACATGCTGCAACGCTAAAACATAAATTAAATCCTGGTCTGTCATGTTTATGATGCTGATTTAAACCAACAAATTAAGAATTTTTTATACTGTTAATAACTAGTTATGCAGAAATTTTATTAGCAGGCAAAAATTTTTAACTTTGTTTTTATGCAACTTGAAACCTACATAAGCGATTTACTCTACCGATATGACTGCGTAACCATTTCAGAATTTGGTGCGTTTTTGACTCATCGGGTATCAGCGAAATTAGATGACTCTTCACATTCATTTTATCCGCCAAAAAAAGTGTTGTCTTTTAACGAACAATTACAACACAACGATGGATTATTGTCAAATTACATCGCCGAAGTTGAAAAAATCCCATATGAAGTTGCCGTTCAAAAGATTGCTAAATATGTAAAAACCATTAAGTCGTATTTAATACAGGGCGAAACCATTACATTCAATAATATAGGTGAATTGGTGCTGAACAATGAAGGTAAAATTAATTTTGAACCTGTATACCATATCAATTATTTAACCGACGCTTTTGGCTTATCACAATTTGAGTCTGCAAATATTTCAAGAGAAGTTTACAAAAAAGAGGTCGAAACCATTGAAAAAGTCATTCCAATTTCCATCACTCCTGAAAAACGCAATTCAAGACCTTATTTAAAATACGCTGCTATAGCATTGATCGCTTTGACCGTTGGAGGTTTTACAGCTTCAAATTATTATATCAATCAAATTGAAGAACAAAATCAAATGGCTCAAGAAGAAGCCAATCAACAACTGGACGCTAAAGTTCAAGAGGCAACTTTTGTAATCAGCAACCCATTACCTGCCGCGACATTGACCATTGAAAAGCAAAGCGGAAATTATCATATTGTTGCTGGAGCATTTAGAGTAGAGTCTAATTCGGATAAAAAAGTAAAACAACTTCAGGACCTCGGCTATAAAGCTCGTAAAATTGGTGTGAACAAATATGGCCTACACGAAGTTGTTTATGCAAGTTATATCGATAGGGTTGAAGCTCTGAGAGCCCTTAGGCAAATTAAAAAAGGAAACAATCCTGAAGCTTGGTTACTTGTTAAGGCCTTAAACTAATTTTTTCTGCTTTAGTTTTTAATAGAAAAGCATCTTACCTTTGTGCCGCATTTAAACTATAAATGATGGAAGCAAGAACTCCTACTCATTCTAAAACGATATTGACTGATATGGTTTTGCCAAGTGAAACCAATCCGTTGAACAACTTATTCGGAGGTGAACTTTTGGCAAGAATGGATCGAGCTGCCAGTATTGCCGCGAGACGACATTCCCGCCGTATTACGGTTACTGCTTCTGTAAATCATGTAGCTTTTAATAGATCTATCCCTTTGGGAAGCGTGGTTACAGTTGAAGCTAAAGTGTCCCGTGCCTTTAAAACCTCCATGGAAGTGTTTTTGGATGTTTGGATTGAAGACCGGGAATCTGGTAAAAGAGAAAAAGCCAATGAAGGTATTTATACTTTTGTTGCTGTTGATGACTACGGAAATCCTATAAAAGTGCCAGAACTAAAACCTGAAACTTCATTGGAAATTGAACGTTTTGATTCGGCTTTACGACGTAAACAGTTGAGTTTGGTCTTAGCGGGTAAAATGAAGCCAAACGAAGCTACTGAACTAAAAGCTTTGTTTGAATAATCACATTCTATAAATCCAGTTTCCTGGATCTTCCGTATTGGAATTTTTGTTGACACCAAAACCTAAAATGGTTTCACCATTGTTTTTATTGGTAAACACTTCCCCTATAACTTGTTTCGTACTGACTTTATCACCTTGTTTTACAAATATTTTGGATAGGTTTTTATAAATGGTGAAATAATTACCATGCCTTATTATGACTGCGGGATTGGCATTTTTTATAACAACAATTCCAGAGACCTCACCATCAAAAACAGCCCTGACTTTAGCCCCTTCTTCAGTTGCAATCCTAACACCATTACTGTTAATAGTTACTGTATTGTCTATAGGCGAGGGTTGTTTGCCATAGCGCAATTTAACTACTCCTTTTTCAACGGGCCACGATAATTTCCCTTTGTTGGATTCAAAATTTGCGGCCAAAGCTTTAGCTTCCGCCGTTAAAGCGTACTCGTTTGATGACGACGATGAATTGCCTGCTTTTTTGTTGGATTCCGCTATGGCTTCCCTAATTAATCGGTCAATTTCCCTATCTATTTTATCGGCTTCTTGTTGTTTCTTTTTCATTTGAGAACTATAAGCGCTTAAATTTTTGCGTATGGAAGCCACCAATACATTTTGTTGCTTTAGTTCATCATCCAAACGGTTTTTTGCAATTCTATTTTCTTCAATGAGTTTTTCTTTGTCCTTTTTTTGCTGCAACAAAGCAGTGTTGAGGTCTTGTAATTTTTGGGTCTTGACTTTTATTTTTTCGCCTTGTTCCTGTTGATAATTGGCATATTGTTTTATGTATTGTAATCGTTTATAGGCCTGTTTAAAATTATCTGATGACAATAAAAACATGACCTTGCTTTGATCGGACCTACTTTTATAAGATCTAACAATCATTGCCCCATAATCTTCTTTTAATAGCTTGAGCTGATCTCTTAAACTGGAAATTTCTTTTTGGTTAGTATTGATTTCACGCGTTAAGAGATTGGCTTGGTCATTGGTCACCTTAATTAAATTTTTTCTGACGTTCACTTTATAGTTCAGGTCCTCAACTTGTGAAATTACAGATTTTTCCTTTTTTTTATCGGTGAACAACAAGGTGTTTATCTGTTCAATCTCTTTCTGTAATTGTTGTCGTTTTGCTTCGAGTTCTATTTGTTTTTGGCTTTGAGAATTTGCTGAAATACTGCATAAAAGCAAACCTATGAAAACAAAGATGTAGGTAGATTTATTCCGCATTTTCAATAGTGATTTCTTTAAACCCTGAAGGTATCTTAAAAGGAAAACGAAGGTCTTCGTTTAATGAAACCGATCTGTATTCCATTTCGATGGTCACTTCTTCGGTGTCTTCAACCGCAATTATTTTAAAGTTTTCTGGAAGTATTTGTTTATTGACCTTTTGATACGACTGGTAATCAATTTCCAATATTCTTCTCTTTAAGGGTTGATAGAATTGCTGTGAATCCATTTTAAAATGTCCCGGGTTGAGCAAAAAGAAAAGCTCCAATATAGCTTGCTGATTTTTAGGCTGAAGCACATAGGAGTTCTCTTGGGTTGAAAGCACATAATTATCCGCTTTTAAATTGAAAATGGCTTCTCCTAGCAACAAGCTTTCCACTTTTTTGAAATCTAATTCAACACCCAACAAATCACTTAACAGCCTATAATCTCCGTCAAAATATTGATTGTTAATCTTGTCGTAAAAGCTTACCCTATCAGGGGTTATCATCACTCTGGCCAATCCTAAGACTGAATTGATCCAAATGATCTTATCCTTTTCCATTCTCAGATTTACGGTATAGCCTTGACTATTTTGGTCTTGGGTATACTCAATTTTTACTTTGGCCTGAAGGGTTTTAAATCTGGCATTTTGGTTTTGGTTTTCCTTGATCAACTCTTTTGTGGTCATGCTTGCACTGAGCTTGCCTTTTGAGGTTATGCTTTTGCTGGATTTGCAACCGAAAGTAACCGTTGCTAAAAATATTAAAATAAATACTCTGATCAACTTCATTATGGTTGTTGTTCTTTAGTTAGCGCTTCGGCCTTTTTAGTAAACGCTTGTGCTTTGGTTATATTATTATCGAGTTGATAGGCCAAGCTTAATTGAGTATAAAAATCAATTTCCATCCTAACATCATCAATAATATAATCCAAGCCTGCTTCTAAACTTTCAATGGCTTTTTTTGGATGTTTTAATTTATTGTTAGCTACACCATTGATGAGATAAAAAATTGGTTGTGCAGGAAATAATTCTATTGTTTGTTCACTTTGTTTAGCGGCCTGTTCTTCAAAATTTAAATCCAATTGAAGCAATAGAACATCCTTTATCACCGAATAATTATTGGGTTCTTCTTTTAAAACTTCTTCAAAATAGGATAAGGCTTTAGTTTTATCCCCAATCTTCAAATAATATTGAGCTAATTCCAAATGTGTCTTGGAGCTATTATCATTACCCACCATTGTGGTAACTTCTACTAAATCGGGCTCATATTCAGGATGAGATGACACAAAATTTACAAAATCGTTAAGAACCTTTGTTTTAGCATCTGGATTAATATCTGAACTTGTCAATACAATTTTCATGGAATGAATCGCATTTTCTGTTTCATTATTATCCAAATAAAACTTGTACAATGCCAAATGGACCAATTGGGAATTGGGATTAAACTCCAATAGTTGTTGGGCTATTTTAAAAGCTTTGTCCTTTTGGTCAGTTTCACTATATCGGTAAATTAAGTTGAGATAATTCATCTCATTATCTGGCTCTTTCTTTAGGCGTTCTTCAAGATTTTCTATTCTATCCTTATCCTTTCCAGTAATGTTATAAATTTGATTGCGCAAAATATCTCTATCCTTATTAACCCCAAATTCTTTATCCAATTCGTCCAACACGCCCAAAGCATTCTTATATTCTTTGGCTTTTATATATAATGCTGCCAAATCTTGTTTGTAGTCTTCTGGATGATATTTAACCAATTGTTTAATGGTTTTAATAGCTTTATTGATATCATCTTGTTGAATGTAAACATCATACAGTTCATCAAGAAACCATTCGTTGTCCGGTTCTTTAGAGATGGCTTTTTTTAAAGCATCTTCAGCAGCACCAAAATTTTTGAGTTTATTATAATTTTTGCCTAATTCATAATATAAAACAGGTTCGGAGCTTCTTAAGTTTATACATTTTAAAAGTGCATCAGCTGCGCGTTGATAATTTTCGGTTCCTTTTTGTTTTAGAGCCTCAAAGAACAATTCTTGAAATTCATCTTCTACATTGCCAAGATCATCATCGGGGCGTTTGTTAAAATCTATTTGGGCATGACTTATTTGAGGGATTATAAGTATTCCTAATAAAAAAGACAAGATGTAGATTCTATTTTTCATTTTTGGGCTTTTCATTTTGGGGCCAGTAGGTCATTCATTCATTATTCTAATACCGAGTAATCTCCAATACTAATTTTAGTAAATTCCCCATCAAATTCAACATGATTTCCAATCATGGCTTCATCTAAGTTAGCATTTTTAATTGTTGTATAGCTTTGTATTAAACTATTTTTAACGGTTGAGTTTTCTATTATACAATGATTTCCAATGGACACATTGGGACCAACGGTTGAGTTTTTTAATATCACATCTTCACCAATAAAACAGGGTTCAATAATTTTTGAACGATTTAGGGTTACGGTTGATGATATCATTTGTTCTATTCCTTCTTTAAGCAAATACCCTAAAAATTTTGAGTTCGTTTCTATTGTGATGGCCTTATTGCCACAATCCATCCATTCACTTACGGTTCCAGTTTTAAATACTTTTCCGTCTAACATCATGCGCTTAATGCCATCGTTTATTTGATACTCTCCTCCATTAGTAACGTTTTCATCTAAAACTTCTTGTAATTTTTGCCTTAAAACGGAAACATCTTTAAAATAATAAATCCCTATTACGGCTTGGTTGGAAACAAAATCCTTTGGCTTTTCTACCAATTCTATAATGTCGTTATTAGTATTTAACTTAACGACACCATAGGATTCTGGATTGTCCACTTCTTTGGTCCAAATCACAGCATCTGCATCAGGATCCAAATCAAACTCTGCTCTAATTAAGGTGTCTGCATAGGCAATCACGGCCGGTCCAGATAAAGATGCCTTGGCCGACATGATGGCATGACCCGTTCCTAATGGCTGTTCTTGACGGTATATGGAAGCCTTTGCACCTAAACTTTCTGCCAATTGTGTTAAACTCTCCACCACATCATCTCCAAAAAAAGCAGGATCTCCCAAAACAAATGCGATTTCTTCAATTGGCTGCTTAATAACTTTTGCTATATCTTTTACCAAACGATGTACAATAGGCTGCCCTGCTATTGGTATTAATGGTTTAGGGATGGTCAATGTATGTGGGCGTAGACGCGAACCGCGACCTGCCATGGGTACAATTATTTTCATCTGTGCATATCTTTATTTAGTTCCAGTACTTCCAAAACCTCCCTCACTACGAGACGTTTCTGATAGTTCGTTTACTTCAACCCATTCTGCCCGCTCGTGTTTAGAAACAACCAATTGTGCAATCCGTTCGCCATTTTCTATTATAAAATCTTCGTTGGATAGATTCACTAAAATAACCCCTATTTCGCCTCTATAATCTGCATCAATAGTTCCTGGGGTATTTAGAACGGTAATTCCTTTTTTTGCGGCCAAACCACTCCGTGGTCTTACTTGAGCCTCATAACCTATTGGTAGCTCAATGAACAACCCCGTGCCTACTATACTACGCTCCAACGGTTTTAAAATTCTTGATTCCGATAAGTTGGCTCTTAAATCCATCCCAGCCGAAGCTATGGTTTCATAATTTGGGAGTTTGTGATTGGATCTATTAATAATTTTTATGGTCATTTCTTTTATTTCAAAGTTTCAAAAAATATAGCGACGCTTTTATTTATTTTTTAATAATAGTTTAAATTGGTTTTTTTCAGAAACATATATGATCGTCAAAAATACAAGTAACATTGGAATTCCTACCATATAGTTTTCTCTAAATTCATAAAATGAAATCACGGACAACACAATTGAAGCCGTTAAATACAGTCCAATCTTTTTAAGGTTATATGGAATAGGGTAATATTTTTTCCCAAAATAATAAGATAATAACATCATAACTCCATATGCTGCCAATGTCGCTATTGCCGAAGCTTTATAACTGTATTCTTTAATAAACAAAACATTTAATGTTAAGGTCACGATAGCCCCAACTATTGAAATATAGGCTCCTATTTTTGTTTTGTCAGTTATTTTATACCAAACCGAGAGGTTATGATAAATACCCAGACAAAAATTGGCAATCAATATAATTGGCACCACCCACATGGCTTCCCAATAGGCTTCGCTCCTCACAATATAAGGTTTCAAAACATCTGCGAAAACCACCACGGTTAATAGAATTACAGATCCAAAAGCGACATAAAATTCTAAAATTCTTGCATAATTTTTTTGAGGGTTTTCGGTTTTTGCATGACTGAAAAAGAATGGTTCAATGCCCAGTCTATAGGCCGTTGCAAAAAGGGTCATAAACAAGGCTATTTTATAACATGCTGAATACATTCCAATTTGGGTATCCGCAACATCAGCCGGTAGTAGTTCCTTAAGTAAAATCCTATCAAAGGTTTCATTGATGGAAAACGCGACGCCTGCCACCAACACCGGAAAGGCATAACGAAGCATCTTTTTCCACAACCCAGAAATAAAGACATACTTGATTTTCGTGTAAAATGGAAACATCAACACCAAAGTCATGGCACTCGCAATGAGATTGGCAATAAAAATGTAACTGATTTCGAAATTTGGTTTATAAATAGTGTCAAAGAATGAACTGTTGACCGCTAAATTTTTTAATGCCAAAAGGAAAAATAAATTCAGTCCTAAATTAATCGCTACGTTCAAAATTTTAATTATTGCATAGCGCATTGGTCTTTGTGTTGCCCTCAACCAGGTAAAGGGAATGATGACCAAGGCATCCAACAGTAAAATCCAAATGACCAGATTGATGTATTTAACATCAATATTGATAACCGATGCTATCTGGTTTTGAAAAAAAAGGGCAATTACAAAAAATCCTAAAGACGTTACAATTAATGAAATGGCAGAGGTGCTAATGACTTTGCTTTTATCCTCTTCTTTGTTAAAAAACCTAAAGAACGCTGTTTCCATTCCGTAAGCCAATATCACGTTAAACAGAACGAAATAAGAAAAGATTACCGAAACTTGTCCATACTCAGCAGGTGAAGACAAGACTTTCGGGTCGGTATATAAGGGTACCAATAAAAAACTCAACATTCTAGGCAGCACGGTTGCTAATCCATAAATAAATGTTTGTTTAAAAAGTGCTTTAAATCCACTCAAGTTATGTGATTTTATGAAGCTAAAAATACGTTTTTAGCAAACGCAATCCAAAGATAAGTTACCGGTTATTTCTTGGCGACATAGGTACGTCGGCTAAACGTTTTTCCTTAATATTAGAAATTTTATAATACTTTACTCCACCGTCTTGCTTATAGCTTATAACGCATTCGCTGTTTTTAAGTTCAAATGGAATTTTAGATTCAGTTTTAGGGAGTTTATTTTGGTGTTCTTCATTCATATCACTACTCAAAATAATGTCTTCGGTGTAGACAGGTTTCGTTATAAACCGTCCATAAAACAAGTTTTGGTTTTGGGTGCTCACTAGCAATTTAGCCGATTTTCCTTTAAAGTAAACTGAATCCGGTTCAATGTTATTATTATATTCTCCTTTAATTGGTATATACAACGTAAACATAGATTCTAAATCCTTAACAGCCTGTGCTTTTTTTTGGTAATAGACTTCACCGAACTCTAGTGGTGCTTTCTGCTCCAGCTTCTGTGCGTTTGAACACTGAGAAAAACTTGCCATAAGACAAAACATCACTGTTGAAAATATAATTGCTTTAATACGCATCATAAGTTGTAATCTTTAGAATCATAAAAGTACTAAATCAACAGCTATGCCATAAAAAAACCTCACTAATTAGTGAGGTTTGGTATTATAATGAGAGGCTGAAACAAATTCAGCGTGCCAATTTTTAGTTGTTTAAAGCTTCCGCCCCACCAACAATTTCAAGGATTTCGTTGGTAATTGACGCTTGCCGTGCCTTATTGTAAGTTAATTTTAATTGGTCTCTTAACTCGGTTGCATTGTCCGTTGCTTTGTGCATCGCTGTCATTCGTGCTCCGTGTTCACTAGCGAAAGAATCCCTTACGCTTTTATACAATTGCGTTTTTAATGACTTCGGAATCAATTGCTCAACAATTTCAACTTTAGATGGTTCAAAAATGTAATCTAAATTTAAATTGGCGTTACCTTCAACAGGAACAATTGGCAAAAATTGTTCGGTCATGATTTCTTGAGTTGCTGCATTTTTAAATTTGTTATAGACAATTTCAATTTTATCGAATTCGCCAGATACAAATTTTTCCATCAAAAGTTCAGCAATTTCAGCAACATTATCAAAAGTCAAATCGTCATAAACATCACTTTTATTGGCAATAACGCGATTCGATTTTTTAAAAGCATCGTTCGCTTTTTTACCTATAGTTAAATAAAAGACTTCTTGATTCTTATATTTTTGAGACTTTATTTTAGCAACTTCCTTAATGATATTGGAATTAAATGCCCCACACAAGCCTCTGTTTGATGTGATAGCAACGATAAGTACTTTTTTTACTTCTCGTTGGATTGAATACTTGCTACCAGAATCGGCATCTAAGGTGGCGCTTAAACTTTGTAAAAGTTCTGTCAACTTATTAGCATAAGGTCTCATGGCTGTAATTGCATCCTGAGCCTTCTTTAGTTTAGCAGCAGACACCATTTTCATGGCACTGGTAATCTGCATGGTTGAAGAAACCGATGCTATCCTATTGCGTATTTCTTTTAAGTTTGCCATATTTAAGTAGTTAGTATTTAATATCCAGTAGTAAGTTTAAAGTTTACTACCCAATGCCAAAATCTAATTATGCTTTATATTTCGCCGATACATCTTTAGCTACGTTAGTGAGCGTATCCGTTACTTCATCAGTAAGTTTACCTGCTTTTAAAGCAGCCAAAGTATCACTGTGTTTAGCTCTTAAAAGTTCTAAGTAATCGATTTCAAATCCCTTCACTTTTTCTACAGGAACATCTCTTAATAAGTTTTTGGACCCCGCATAAATAATAGCGGTTTGATCTTCAACTGTAAACGGATCGTTTTGTGCTTGTTTTAAAATTTCAACGTTGCGTCTTCCTTTTTCAATAACATTTAAGGTTGCTGCATCTAAATCTGAACCAAATTTTGAAAACGCTTCCAACTCACGGAACTGGGCTTGATCCAGTTTTAAGGTTCCAGCTACTTTTTTCATGGATTTAATCTGTGCATTACCTCCAACACGAGATACTGAAATCCCAACATTAATTGCAGGACGAACACCAGAGTTAAACAAATCTCCGTCCAAGAAAATCTGACCATCAGTAATCGAAATTACATTTGTAGGTATATAAGCCGATACGTCTCCCGCTTGGGTTTCAATTATTGGCAATGCCGTTAAAGACCCTCCCCCTTTTACCATTGGTTTCAATACATCTGGTAAATCGTTCATGTTTTTAGCTATGGCATCGTTATTAATTATTTTTGCCGCACGCTCCAATAATCTGGAATGCAAGTAAAAAACATCTCCAGGATACGCTTCACGTCCGGGTGGACGACGCAACAATAAAGATATCTCACGATACGCCACTGCTTGTTTTGATAAATCATCATAAATAATTAAAGCTGGACGACCAGTATCTCTAAAGTATTCACCAATAGCTGCACCCGCAAAAGGAGCATAAACTTGCATTGCAGCAGGATCTGAAGCATTTGCTGCAACGATAGTTGTGTAAGCTAAAGCGCCTTTATCTTCCAATATTTTCGCAATATTTGCTACAGTAGATGCTTTTTGACCTATCGCAACATAAATACAATATACGGGCTGGCCTGCATCATAAAATTCTTTTTGATTGATAATGGTATCAATACAAACTGTTGTTTTACCTGTTTGACGGTCACCAATAACCAGCTCTCGCTGTCCGCGACCTACAGGAATCATCGCATCAATAGATTTAATTCCAGTTTGTAATGGCTCGTTTACCGGTTGGCGATAAATTACCCCAGGAGCTTTACGCTCTAACGGCATTTCATAAGTTTTTCCTTGAATAGGGCCTTTTCCATCTATTGGACTTCCTAAAGTGTCAACTACTCGGCCAACAATACCCTCTCCTACTTTGATAGATGCGATACGTTCTGTACGTTTTACCGTGGAGCCTTCTTTGATTTCTTTGGAGTGCCCTAATAATACAATACCCACATTATCTTCTTCAAGGTTAAGGACAATGCCTTCCAATCCTCCATCAAATTCAACTAGCTCACCATATTGAGCATTTGATAATCCATAAGCACGTACAATACCATCACCTACAGTTAACACTGTTCCTACTTCTTCCAATGAAGCTCCTGCTTCAAAATCTGATAGTTGTTGTTTTAAGATTGCTGATATTTCAGCTGGTTTTACTTCCGCCATTTTTGTTTATTTATAAAATAATATAGATATCTGAATATCTTAATTTAATGTAAATTCTCTTTTTAAATTATTTAATTTGTTTGCAATGCTTGCGTTATATTGAATATCACCTACACGCAAAATAAAGCCTCCTAAAATGCTCTCATCCACTACATTTACAACCTCAACATCTTTTCCAGTAAGTTCTTTCACTTTGGCCAAGACTTTAGTTTTTAAGGCCTCTGTTAGTGGTACAGCAGAGGTTACTTTTGCAATTTGTGTGCCTCTTAAAGTGTCATATAATTGATTGAATTTAGAAGCCACATCTCCTAAAAGTGCTATTCTTTTATTGGCGATTAGGGTAATTATTAGATTATCGGTTATTGTATTGGAGTTTTTAAACACATCGTTCAATACTGCCTTTTTCACCGAGGATCTTACCACTGGATTAAGAAGCATGTCGCGCAAGTCTTTACTTTCGGCAATACTGTTTACTATTCGCTTCATATCTTTATTTACAGCCTCAGCCGCTTTTTGATCTGAAGCCAAACTCAAAACTGCTTTTGCATAACGTATTGCTGCTCTTGCTTCTGCCATTATAATTAGTTTAGTTTTGCTTCACCCAACATAGACTCAACCAATTGTATTTGGCTATCCTTGTTAGATAATTCTTTACGAACTACCTTTTCGGCAATTTCCAAAGATAGCGTTGCCACATGGTTTTTAAGTTCAATCATGGCAGCTTTCTTTTCACTTTCAATTGCAGCTTGAGCCTGTTCAATCATTTTACTTGCTTGAGATTGTGCTTCATCTTTAGCATCGGCAATCATTTTTACCTTAATGTCTCTTGCTTCCTTAAGTAATGTTTCACGTTCTAAACGCGCTTCTTTTAAAATCCGTTCATTATCTGCGTGAAGATTTTCCATTTCACATCGAGCTTTTTCAGCAGAAGCTAATGCGTCTTTTATCCCTTCTTCTCTGCTATTAACCGCTCCAAGGATAGGTTTCCATGCAAACTTTCTTAATATAAAAAGCAAGATCAAAAACGAAAGAGTGGTCCAAAAAATAAGTCCTAATTCTGGTGTTATTAAATCCATATTCTTTTAGTATGTAAATTTTTTAAATATTAAAACAAGGTGCAACCAACCGTTACACCTTGTTTTGTTTTTTAGCCTGCAACAATAAATGATACAACTACTCCAAAAAGTGCTACTGCCTCAATAAAGGCAATAAGTACAATTGCAGAACCTTGTAGTTTACCTTGCATCTCTGGTTGGCGCGCCATAGCTTCCATAGCTGCCCCACCAATTTTGCCAACACCAATTCCTCCACCAATAGCTGCTAAACCAGCTCCAATAGCTGCTAGCGGTCCATAGTTAACAACGGCTTCTTGTAATAATGCTAAACTCATAGTTTAAATATTTAAAAATTAATTAATGTTCTTCTTCTAATGCTTGACCAAAATACAATGCCGAAAGCAAAGTAAATATATATGCCTGTATGGCTACAACCAAGACTTCAATAACGCTTATAAATACTGCAAAAATAACGGAGCCAATACCTACAACTTCACTTTTGAAAATAAATACTAAAGACACTAAACTTAATATGATTACGTGCCCTGCGGTTATGTTTGCAAATAAACGAATCATGAGTGCTATAGGTTTTACAAACATTCCTATTATCTCTATAGGTGCTAAAAATAATTTCATCGGTATTGGTAAACCGGGCATCCATAACATATGTTTCCAATAGTACTTTTTACTACTAAAAATGGTAATAATGAATGTAACTATAGCCAATGTCATAGTAAAGGCTATATTCCCACTTAAGTTACTGCTGAAGGGGAAAAATGGTATTAATCCAAAAATATTGTTTAACCAAATAAAGAAAAATAAGGTTAATAAATATGGCATATACCTTTTATAATAATGTTCTCCTATATTTGGGATAGCTACTTCATCTCTAATAAAAACAATAATCGGCTCTAAAAATTTACCAATTCCAGTAGGTATGTTGCTTGAATTATAAGAACGTGCTGCTGTAATAAATAAAAGCATCATTAATATTACCGACAAAAACATCGAAAACACATTTTTAGTAATAGAAATATCTAAAGGTTTATCAGCATTAATAGGATGATGTTCTGAATTAAATTCTACACTAGAGGCTCCTGGATTTAGTTGATATATTTTTTCGTGAAAATTCACAAATTTTAACCCCTTTCTCTCAACAATTGTTTTGCCATTAATATCGTGGTGAAACTCTCCTGACATAAAAGTCACTAATCCATTATTTGTCCATAAAATTATTGGAAGTGGAATAGAAAAATCTCCTGCAACGTGAAATACATGACTATCCTTTATATGATGAAAAATTAGTCCTTTAGTGTCAAATTTCTGATTCTCTTGAGGCTCATTCTCAGTAGCAGAAATTCCTACAAAAGAAAATAAAAGTGTTAAGCTTAGTAATAATGTCCTAAAAGTGTTGATTTGCATCCTTTTGGTTCGTTAAAAATCCCTTGTGTAAAATTCGGTGCAAATGTACACACATTATATTAATTTACAAACTAAAATAATCATTGATCAGGATTTTTGCAGAAATTTATTTAGACTCAAAATTTCGAACGTTAAAAACAAAAAATATGGTATAAAAAAATTCATGGTTTCAAGTTGAGCGTGGTTAGATTTTCCAAAAAACAATGGTAATAAAAACACAATAGCTAAAAACATTTTTAAGAAAGTTAATGCCAAAAACACTTGAAATATATTTTTGCTTTTAACCTTGCTTTTAGATGTAATAATCATATAAACGATGCATACCAAAACAGCATTAAAAACATAGATAGTCCAGAGGGGGAGGTGTAAGTCGCCTTTATGAAATTGTATTAAAATAGAGTAGTGAACTGCAAAAAGCAATCCTGTAAATCCAAGCAATTTAATTACGAAATTAATCGTTTCTTTTGTCATTAGTGTCTTTTTTATTTGTGAAGTTTGTTACTTGTCTTATAGCACTTATCAAAGAAGCTGCTATTGCCAACAAAGATAGTGTTATTGTAAAAAGACTGTATTTGTTTGGGAATTTTTGATCCAATTTTACTCCACCATAAACTCCTAATGAAATAATGGCAATCATTTGAAAGCCAATTCCAGAAAAACGAGCATAAGCATTAAGCGGATTGTTCTTTTTCCGATTCTGATCGTCCTGTTGATCCACTTTTATTAAGTTCTTTTATTGATCCTTTCATTACGCAAGTGGCATTAAATGTTGCTCCTGGCTCAACAGCCAATTTACCAACCTCAACTTCGCCTTCAACATGAGCTGATGATTTTAATGCTAAAGTATCTGATATGATTAGTTTCCCTGAAAACTTCCCTTCAATGTCTGCGTTAGCTCCTTTGAGCGTCCCATTGATGATTCCTGTTTTACCTATAACAACTTTACCTGGGGTTTTTAAATTCCCTTGAATATTACCTTCAATTCTAAAGTCCCCTTCACTAATAATATCCCCTGTTATAGTTGTGCCTTGTGCAATAAGATTTTGCTGCGAATATGTTTCTGCTACTGCCATTTTTTCCTTTTTTAGATCTAAAAACATTGTTATTATTGTGTGTTTAAGTATTCCTCTAAATTTTTATGCATTTGAATGATCTCATAATTAGGTGAAGAAATCGCAAAATAGGGTCTTGTTATTTTGGCTTTTCGCTCCCTTAGCAAATCAGCAAACCCGATAGCGCCACCAATACTTTTAAAACCATGCACGACGATAAATGTTGTGCTATTATTGTAAACATCTTTTGAGGCGCTTAATTCAAAATATCTAATTTGAACGATCTCTTCATTTAGCTTCTTATAAAACTCATCGATGTTTTCTTTCGCGCTATTTTCAAATTGATAGATAACTTTACAGTTTTTGGTTGTAGCTTCATCTATAAACTCTTTCTTTCCAAGTGTTGGAATGACAACCTCTAAGATCTCCTGAGCTTTTTTTCCTTCTACTGAATTAGGATAATTTAATGCGATATAGTTTATGCCTTCTTTATAGGATTCAAACCCGTAAAGACGTCCCTTTGCTGATGTCTTTAAAATTTCAAATTTAGGAACTATGATTTCACCTTCAAATTGTTTGATGTACATATCGCTTTGTTCAATTACATTGGCATAGTGTTGATTTAGGTATTCTGCATACAGCCTTTCATATACACTTTCTGGGCTATTTTCATCTTTTGCCAATTCTGATTTTGGATTTAACAACAATTCGGCGTATTTCGATTCAGGATAATTTGAAATGATGTCTTTTTTAGCGATTTCTGCTTCACTACTTAAGTTTAATTCTGAATAGATCTTATAGAGCTGATATTTTGCAGGAAGAATCAAACGCTCTTCAGGATCGCTTTTAAGCAATTCTATAAGCTTGTCTTTGGCCAACTCAAGTTCATTAAACTTTTCTTTGTAAATGACTCCAAGTTGGTAATAAGCGTAATTTCTGTCTTTTGACAAACTGTCTATTGATTTTTGTTCTGTTGGAATTTTAGAAATGTAAAATTCGGGGTTGTAAAGTTCTTCTTCAGTTGCACCTGCCACAATAGCGTTAACTTGTTGATTTCTATTGGAGGTATTGCTACTTGAAAACCTCCAATTATCTTTAAGAGAACGATCTCCCCAAATTTTTAGAAATTCATTCTTTCCAAAAGACACAGTCGTTTGATTATAAAAATAGAATTTTTGTTGTCCACTGTTTTCAGAAATTGGGTTAAAATTTCCTCTTTGTGGTCCAGAATCTAAATTATTAGCAGTAACTAAACCCGAATTAAGTCGTTTGGGGATTTCTTCCTTTTCCTTTTTTGCCTCTGCTTTTTCCTTTAAATCATTAGTAAATTTTTTAAAATAAGCCAATCGTTCCTCATCAGACAGCTTAACAAGGTCTAAAATACTATCGTTAACTTGCGCTACATCTTCATAATAAATAACCTCTTCCAAATTGTCCCTTTTTCGTTTTATCTGTCGATAGGGCTTAGAATTCAGAGTTAGGCTTGTTAATGTGCTATCATAATATGCCCCAGCAATTTTATATTGGGATCTGTCAAAACTCATATCGCCAAGGTTGGAGTAATCAAACGCCAATAATTGCTTGTCCTGCGTATTGGTGCGAATGGATTTATTATAATAGATTTCGGCTATTGTATCTGATTTATTTTTCTTGTGAAATTCCGCAATTTGATAATATATCTTATCCAAAAATGGGCGGTTTTCCCTGTTCTCTTCCAAATCGGTCAAATACTCTGTGAATTCCAATTTATTACCCTTTTCAAAATCAAAATTATTGGCTTTTGCTAAATGCGCATTGATGTGGTATGCTCTTGGAACCTTTCTGTTCAATTCAATGACCTTTTCAAACGCCATATTGGCACTGTCTTTATATCCAAATTCGTTATAAATCTGACCTCTTATAAAGTTATACCGCGCTTTTTCGTTGTTCTTTCTTGTGTGTTTAGCTGCTAATGACAATTGTGTTAAGGCACTATCCTTAGCTTTAATATTGATATAGGCTAAAGCCAACATTGCTGTTGCGTCTGCTAAATCCTGGTCTTTTAACGCTTCTTTTTCAATTAATCTCTTTAGGTTCTTGATGGCCAATTCGTTATTTTCTAGACGGATATTGGTCTTTTCCCTCCAGATTTTTGCTTGATTGATTTTATCGCTTGACGGATATTTATAAAGAATAAAATTGAAAGCTTCCAATGCCGGCACAAAACGTTGATCATAATATCTGGCCTTTCCAAGAAGCAAATAAGCCTCATCAATTTGTGGATTGTGTTCCTTACCCTTAATATTCATGCCATGCTTTTGAATTGCTTTTATGGCTTTTTCTTCGGCTACTTCAAAATCTTTATTTTTGGATTGCCCAGGAAGAATCACCTCATCACTAACCTGCATGCGTTCAACCTGCAAAGTCTCCCAATAATTATCCGTGAATGCGTCGTCAATGGTTTCCCTTCCATTTTCTAATGCGATATTGCCATTGTACAAGACATTGTATTTTGTGCCTAATGCATGAAAATTACGATTGATAAATTTATCTTTTTTACGTGAACAACTGGCAACAAAAAGTGAAGCAATAAACACTAGTAATATGGCTCTGAAAGATATGCTCACGTTGGTTGTATTTGGTTCATGTATAACTAAAAAGCGACAGCAAATATTATGTATTGCTGTAAAAATAAGCATCTTTTTGAATTATTGTGAAAAAACACCCGACTTTTAGAAAGTCTCTGATCCTGCAAAATATGCTTCCAATTCTTTTAAAGTGGCTTTACTCGTTACGGTGTCTTTAATTATTTCACCTTTTTCGAGAACAACAATACGCTCGCACACATCGGTAACATGCATTAAATCGTGACTGGAAATCAATACGGTAACGCCTTTTGTTTCGGCAAGATCCTTAATAATTCCTTTTAAACGAATTTGGGTGGTGGGATCTAAATTCGCAAATGGTTCGTCAAGAACTATAACTTCTGGATTGCCTATTAAGGCAGAAACAATACCTACTTTTTTCTGGTTACCTTTGCTTAAATCACGAAGGTATTTTTTTTGGTTTAAAATCTCGCCATGGAAAAAATCCTCAAATTGGGCCACCAAAGTATTGACATCAGCCTTGTTTTGCCCACGTAATTCTCCAATAAAATAAAAATATTCTTCTGGTGTGAGATACCCAATCAAAAAACTTTCGTCAATAAAGGAAGAGGTAAAAGGTTTCCAATCTTCACTTTCGCTTACTAGAATATTGTTGTTTTTAATATATCCTGTAGTTGGTTTTATCAAATCCAATAGCAAGCTAAAATAGGTGGTTTTACCTGCTCCATTATTCCCTACCAAACCAAAGCTTTGCCCTTTTGGAATATCTAAATGTGGAATGTCTAAAACCAAGTTTTCGTTATATTTTTTTGATAGGTTTGAAGTAATAATCATAATGTTTTTAATTTAATTGTCTT
The DNA here is from genome assembly GCA_037969605.1 of Flavobacteriaceae bacterium. Taxonomy (GTDB): domain Bacteria; phylum Bacteroidota; class Bacteroidia; order Flavobacteriales; family Flavobacteriaceae; genus Geojedonia. Next base: position 5,977 of record JBBKXS010000324.1, on the reverse strand, counting down.
GACTAAACGCGTCAATCATTTTATACTTAGAATCTAAATATTTTGAAGTAATAAATCTCATTAATCTTTGATGAAAAACAATTCCCAATAAACCGCAAAGTACTATGGCTGTAATGCCTGCTTCAAAATTTATTAAGAAATAAAATGCCGAAAATATGCCCATAGGGACCAACATTAAAGGAATGCCCAGCAGCCATTGTACTGCTCCTGTGCCTTGGTAATTAAATGCTGCCCGTTTGTCTAAATCTATTTTCTTTCTGTTAAAAGACCCTCCAAACAAAATCACGTGGGCATTTACCCCTATATTATAAATTGCAGCCGCGAAATGTGCCAACAAAATTTTCCACCCAAAATATACATATGGGATGCTCAACACAAAGAGAATGACTACACTTAAGGACATGAGCACATATTTTGATTTTAAATAATCCTGATATTTAATATTCTGGGTCATCAACATTTTGTAATAACCACTATCCCAAGCTGGAATAAATTGCCCAAAATTGATCAAGAAAATTCCTGTGACAAAAATCCCTACAAAACCATATAAAAAGGCCATACCTTGGTAAATTGGGTTCGGGTAAAAAAACAATCCGTACAGCAACCCAATAATCAAAATAAATACACTGGATCTTGGCCTTTTATTTCTCCAGATTAATTTTAAATCCAATTGCATAAATGGAGCTACATCACCAAATCGTCGTGTCCAAGCCAGATCAGAAGTTTTGACTTCTTGGGTTTTAGATTTAAGGGAGCTATCCAAATACAATTTGTTCTTTAGAATTTTGAAATTGTACCAATAAAGCACAATTAAAACCAAAATAGGCACAACAATCAGGATGGGGTTATTGGTAATAGTAATGATGCTTTTTGAAAGGCTTTCCGAAAGTGATAAAATATTGAAATAGTTAATCGAAAACAAAATCCCCAATATTACTATTAAGGGCAAAAACGATAATTCTGATTCAGCAGTAAGGCTTTCAATTATAAAATTTAAAAAATTAATGATTAATGCTATACCGAACATTAAAAGCATCCATATTAATACTGAAGCTATATTGTAATCCTTAAAAATTAATGTTATGCCAAAAGGAATAATGGCGAAAAGCGGTAAAAAGTTAAAGAATGACATTGCCGATTTTCCTAAAACATAATTAACAACCTTGCCTCTTTTGATAGGCAATGTTAATAATGGTTTTACGCTCATTACAGGGAGTTTCTGAAAGAAAAACCGAATGAGAAGATCAAACATAATCCAATAAAATATAAACCCATTTACGATAATGAATGGGTCTTTTTCCGGAAATACTTTTTTCAACAACGGATAAAGAGACAGCCCAATGGCCAAAAAAGTGGCTATAAAATAGAGCGCTAAAAACAACAACAATATTTTAAGGGCAACCCCTTTTCCAAAACTAGCCGATCTAAAAAATTGTTTCCACTCTAATCTTAAAAAATGTTTAATCATGATTTTGGCCAGTATTTAATACATTGGTAATATTAAAACTCTTTTTGTTACAATCAAAACCCTTTTAACATCTCTATTTCTTATTTTTGCAAAAAAAATTCATGTCGCAATTTTATAAGCTCCAAATAAAAGATATCCATCGGGAAACAGAAAAAGCTGTCACCCTTAGTTTTGATGTCCCTGAACAATTAAAAGAGACTTTTACCTTCAAGGCAGGTCAATATATTACCCTAAAAAGTGTTATTGATGGTCATGAAGTTAGACGTGATTACTCGCTTTGTTCTTCGCCAAAAAGCGGTGAGCTTAAAGTCGCGGTAAAAGAGGTCATGGATGGGACGTTTTCGTCTTATGCTAATCAAGAATTAAAAGTTGGTAATGCCTTAGATGTTGCCCCTCCTAAAGGCCGCTTTATATTTGAGCCCAATGATTCGAAAACCAAAAACATTGCCGCTTTTGTTGCAGGAAGTGGTATTACTCCGGTTTTAAGCATTGTGAAATGTGCCCTGGAAGAAGAGATCTATAGTAAAGTGATTTTGGTTTATGGTAACAAAACCACCCAAGACACCATGTTCTTAAATGAACTTTTAGAACTTCAACATCAATATAGCACTCGTCTTTCCATTCAGTTTGTGTTCAGTCAAGCCGATGAAGACCAAGCTGTTTTTGGGCGTATAGAAAAAAGCATAGTGAATTATGTCATGAAAAACAAGTATAAACACATAGATGTTGATGCTTTTTATATTTGTGGCCCAGAAGCCATGATACATACAGTAAAAGATGTTTTAACCGAACATGGCATAGCAAAAGAACGCATCCATTTTGAACTTTTTAAAGCTGCAAAGCAAACGGATGTTATTAATGAAGATGTCCCGCTTGGAAAAACAAAGGTAACGGTCATGATAGATGATGTGGAGTCTACTTTTGAAATGTCTCCGAAGCAATCCGTTCTTGAAGCTGCTTTGGATGAAGACCTAGATGCTCCTTATTCCTGCCAAGGCGGAATTTGTAGCAGTTGTTTGGCAAGACTTAAATCGGGTGAGGTAAAAATGAGACAAAACAATATTTTAACAGACAGCGAAGTTGCCGATGGATTAATTTTGACCTGCCAATCACATCCAATTACCCCAAATATTTATGTAGATTATGATGATATTTAAATCCAGATATCATTCTAAATAATAGATTCTAACTTTTTTATTATGGTTTCTGGAGCAATGCTTCTTGAAACCTCTCTATAGTTCTCTGGATACTTGTTTCCGTAAACAGAAGTCGGAATTAACGGGAATTGTTTTCGATCTGAAAGCAATAAATAATCTTCTGGCTGATTAAAAGGCGCAAACCCCGCATAAGGATGTGTCACTCCCCAAATGGTAACAACCTTAATTCCTAGCATTGCAGCGATATGTGCATTACCAGAATCCATAGAAAGCATCAGCTCTAAATTTGAAATCAGATTTAACTCGTCTTCCAATGTCAATGATCCCGCAACGTTAATTGTATTATGAAATTTTTCCTCAAGTGTGTTTAAAATCTGAATTTCATTTTCTCCACCTCCAAACAAAATAACCTTGTGCGTTTTAGAAAGGCTTTCAATAACTTGTTCCATGGCATCCAATGGATACATTTTACTTTCGTAAGCGGCAAATGGCGCTAAACCGATCCATTTATTGGTCTTTTTCCCCGTTATTTTTGAAACCCCTTGATTTATAATTTCCTTTTTAGGAAATGTCGGGTTAGTTAAGTTGATTGAAAACCCAAGCTTTTCAAATACATCGGCGTAACGTTGGTGTGTGGTTTTAAGTTGCTGAATTATTTCGCCAGAAACCAAAGCTTTCTTTTCCTTACGGCCTTTATCGATTTGAACAACTTTTTTTCCAGATAAAAACAATTTTAAAATCTTACTTCGCAACACATTGTGCAAATCAGCAACAGCGTCAATTTTAAGTTTTTTCAGTTCTTTTGACAATCTGCAAAGCCCAAACAGCCCTTTGTGCTTTTTTTTGACATCTACGGCATAAATGGCAACATTCGGTATATTCCGGAAAAAAGGGGCGAAAAATTCCCGGGTAAGAACTGTTAATTTGACTTCAGGATATTTTTGGGTAAATGCTCTTAAAACAGGAACGGTCATGGCAACGTCTCCCATTGCGGAAAGGCGAATTACAAGTATATGTTTTATTGGTTTTGGCATTTCAACCTAATTGGTAATACCCTAGTGGAGTTTGAGAATACAAATTTATTTTTGTGATCTTAAAACTGGATTCAACTCTTCATCATTGTACATTTTCATTTGTTTGTACACTTTCATGTATTTATCGCCGTTTTCAATATCTTTAAGTAAGGTGTCAATAGCGGTAGATAGATCAACTCTTTGCTCCAACAACACTTTGAATTTTGATTGACAAGCCGTTCTATGGGCTTCAGAAGCATCGATCCGATTAGCTTCCTCATTCATGTGATAAATTTTCAAGGCTAAAATGGATAACCTATCTATTCCCCAGGCAGGACTTTCAGTATTTATCGTCGCATCAATTTTAGGAATAGCATTTTTATAAATCTCCATAAAATAGCTATCAATGTATTCCACCATATCCGTTCTGTCTTGGTTTGAAGCATCTATTTTGCGTTTCAATTTTAAGGCCGCAACAGGATCAATCTTTGGGTCTCGAATAATGTCCTCATAATGCCATTGTACTGTATCGATCCAACATTTTCTGTATAATAAATGTTCAATTAGATTGGAGTCTTTGTTATACGGATTAATAAATGCCTGATCCACTGAATTTATAATATGATATTTTTCAATAACTTCCTGAAAAATCTTATGAGCCTTACTTGTAAACATGACGCTGTAATTTAAAGTGTAAATATAGTTCTATTTTGGTTAACTTTACCTTTGTAAAATCCACACTCTAGCTATGAAAATTCATGATTTATCTCTTCAAAATTCTATTTTAAACACCTTTGTTGCTGAAATGAGAGATGTAGAAATTCAAAAAGACAGTATGCGCTTTAGGCGTAATATTGAACGTATTGGTGAGGTTTTGGGTTATGAAATGAGCAAGGTTTTGAATTATAAAAAATCAATTGTTAAAACCCCTTTAGGGACTTGCGATATCCATTTAATTAATAGTGACATTGTTCTTTGTTCAATATTAAGGGCGGGGGTGCCACTTCATAATGGCCTTTTGAATTATTTTGATGCTGCCGAAAATGCTTTTATTTCTGCTTTTAGACATCATAAACACAATCCTGAAAGTTTTGAAATCATAGTTGAATACCTTGCTTGTCCAAATCTTGAAAACAAAACCCTTATTCTTGCCGATCCTATGTTGGCCACTGGGCAATCTATGCTGTCTACTTTTAATGCTTTAAAACCGTTTGGAGTTCCTAAAGACATCCATTTAGTGAGTATAATTGGGGCCATTGAAGGTGTCGAGTATATTCAAAAGCATTTTGATGATAACACACATTTATGGATTGCATCCATTGATGAACATCTCAACGATAAAGGTTATATTATACCCGGGCTAGGAGATGCTGGCGATTTGGCCTTTGGTGAAAAACTACAACAATAAAATAATTATGGGGGTTACCACGAGCCCTAAAAGCAGGGCTTCTTTAAACCATTTTTCAGAAATCGTTTCTAAATAGTTGGTGATAATGATTGATAATGGTGCAAAAAGAAAAAGAAATTCGCTGCCATTTTTATTTGGTGAAACCCCTATAATAAAAAGCCCAACAAAGACCGCAAAAACAATGAGAATAAAAGAGGGTCTTGATTTTTTAGATTTAGCTTTTAAATATCTTACAAAGTAAAGTAAAGCCCAAATACCATACGACAAGATAATGGTGGAGGCAACTACTGTTCTTTTAGAATTTAATGGACTATAATCGAAGCTGAAAGATATCAGATTATTTGAATATTCAAAAACATCGTGACCCACCAAAACCATATACGAAACTCCAATAACTAAAACTGTTAGAGCTCCCACAAATGGAACAATCCAGTTTTTTATATCCACAATCCTATAAAGCATGAGTGCCGTGATAATTAAAACATAAAATAGGATAGACCAGAAATAAAACAAGGTTGCTATACATATCCAAAATGAAGCATCAAATAACTTTTTTTTGATGTCTTTGTTGGTCCTTAGGCTAATCAGGCGCCGTAATGCCAGTAAAATAAAAAGATTGGCTATTAGCAATTTTGAATTTAAAATGGTCGCTGGTAGTAGTGCAACAAATAAACTAAAGATTAATATTTTGTAACTGTTTTTTTTAGTAAGGTTGTTTCTGCTTACTAAAAAGTCCAATACAAAAACCGATGACAAACATACTGCCAAAAGCCCTGTTTGCTTTATCAAAACTCTTAGCGTAAAAGGTTCATTAATACTATAAAATTTAGCAATAATAAAAACCAATAAAAGTATTAGACTTACAATTACAAAATGTATAGGTTTCGCTTTGCTAAAAAAACTAGATAACATTTATGGAGTTGGAATATTC
>JBBKXS010000323.1:0-4840 GCA_037969605.1 Flavobacteriaceae bacterium | reverse complement strand
GTAATTCCTGTGAAATGGGCTCGCAAGGCTCCTGACTTTTTAGACAATTTGAATATAAAACAGGTGTATTCTGAATTTCCTGTCGGTCATGGTGTTTCGCCACAAAATTTTTATGAATTGAGGAATTGGTTGGAACCTTTGATTTAATGATACAATAAATAATCCAAAAGCTTGAATTTTAATTGTTCATTGTCCACAATCTCATATGTCAATAGCATTTCACCCCAATATTTACCATCAGAAAAATCGGCCATTATCCATTTGTTATTTAATAACCTTACTGAATTAATTAGCATTTTATTTCCAGTCATGGAAGCATACGGCACCAATGGGTGATCGTCACCTTCGTAAACATTGAGGTTGTAAAGTTCATCTCTTATAAAAGGCACAAGTTCTGAAATCTCGTAACCCTGATCTTCAAAATAGCTCATGGCATCATCGTTGAATTCAAGACTAAAACGATTCAGTTCAAAATTTTCATCCTTTAAAACCAATAAGGAATCTTTATAGTTTTTTTCCAGTATTTCAGATTTGGACAACTTCTTATCGTAATCTTCAATGATGTTTTTTGAATTCATATATTGAAACAATATCAGTAATAAAGAAAATATAAACAGATACATAAAAATTTTACTCTTCATAATTTATAGGTTTATTTGTAAATTATCATAAGCCAGAAAAACGTTCTCTGGGAGTTTTTGTTGCACAACGTCATGAAATCCCAAAAGTGCACTAATATGTGTTAAATAGGCGCGTTCAGGATTAACTTTGGTAATAAATTCTAGGGCTTCTTCTAGATTAAAATGAGAGGCATGAGTTTCTATTCTTAGAGCATTTATTACTAAAACCTTAAGGTTTTTCAACTTTTTTAATTCTTTATCTTCTACTTTATTCATATCAGTCAAATATGCAAAATTTTTAAATCGATATCCAAATACCTGAAGCTTATCGTGCATTCCCTCAATTGGAACAATATCCAAATTTCCTAATTTAAAAGGCTTGTTTTCGATTACAAATTCAGATACCGCTGGAGCTCCTGGGTATTTGTCCCGTGTTTCAAAAATATAATCAAAACGCCTTGCCAATGATTTCAGCACGCGTTTATGGGCATAAATAGGAATATTGCCTTGCTTAAAATAAAATGGTCTAATATCGTCCAATCCTGCAGTGTGGTCGGCATGTTCATGGGTGAATACGATCCCATCAATCCTAATGCATTTAGCGTTTAGCATTTGCTGCCTAAAATCAGGGCCGCAATCAATTACGTAGGTATAATTTTCCCATTCCACAAGAACAGCAACCCTTAAACGTTTATCTTTTGGGTTATCACTCAAACATACAGGATGATTGCTTCCAATAACCGGAATTCCCTGAGATGTTCCTGTACCCAAAAATGTAATTTTCAATCTAAAAAAGTTTAGAAACAAAAATAAGCTTATTTTTTTGTTTGCCATGCTAATTTAATACCTTTGTACTAATGCCTTAACCCGGATTCAAAGATGGAAATTACTCTAAAAGGAGATAAAGAATTTGAAGAAATTCCTTCATTAAAAACAAAAGCACTTCGAATCAATCTTAATGAAAACATTTATGGGACCTTTGCCGAAATAGGTGCTGGACAAGAAACAGTTCGGCATTTTTTTAGAGCGGGAGGTGCTTCTGGCACTATTGCAAAAGCCATGTCAGCTTATGACAAGGATTTTAGTGATGATATATATGGAGTTGAAGATGATGGCCGTTATGTGACAGAGGCCAGACTAAGGAAAATGTTATCACACGAAATTGATCTTATTGAAAAAAGAATTACTAGGGATAAACACCCAAACAAGATGTTCTTTTCGTTTGCAAATACTGTAGCCACAATAGATTTTGCAAAACAATTCAAAGGACATGGTTGGATAGGAATAAAGTATCAACTGGATTCGGATCAAGAATATAACGAAATTGTATTGCATTTACGATTTAAAGAAACTGATGCGCGATTGCAACAAGAAACCCTTGGAATTTTGGGGCTTAATCTTATTTATGGGGCTTTTTATAAATATAATGTACCCAAAAAATTATTGCGTTATTTATATGATCATTTAAACAAAGACCAAATAGAAATTGATACCGTTAACTTTTCGGGCCCTGCCTTTAAAGAAATCGATAATCGATTAATGAGTTTGCAATTGGTAAAAAATGGAATGACAGATGCCGTAATGTTCTCACCTGATGGCACTAATGTATTACCTGCAAGAGAATTATACAAGAAAAATATTTTAACCCTTCGAGGAAGTTTTAGACCTGTTACCAAGGTCAATATGGATATGATCGATAAATCATACAAGATGTTTCTTGAAGAGAATAGAGTGACTAAAGAAAATACAAAAATGATTTTTGAAATCACACTCTCAAATTTACGTGCTGAAGGAGAAATTGACGAACAGGATTTTATGGACAGGGCAGATTTGCTTTGCTCTCTTGGTCAAACGGTTTTGATTTCTAATTTTCAAGAATATTACAAGCTGGTTGAATATTTTTCTCAATACACAAAAAATCGAATGGGTCTTACCATGGGCGTAAATAATTTGGTTGATATTTTTGATGAAAAATATTACCGCCATTTAAGTGGGGGAATACTTGAAGCATTTGGTAAGTTATTTTTTAAAGATTTGAAAGTCTATTTATACCCTATGCTCGATGCCGAAACTGGAGAATTAATTACAAGTGAAAATTTAAAAGTACATCCTCGTATGAAAGAATTATACAAGTTCTTTAAATATAACGGAAAGGTTGGCGATATTAAAGACTACGATCCAGAAGTACTTAATATTTTTTCTAGAGAAGTATTGGAAATGATTTCTGAAGGAAAAAGAGGTTGGGAAAAAATGTTACCTGAGGGTGTAGCCGATTTAATTAAGGACTATCGTATGTTTAGCTATACTAGAAAACCAATAGTTCTAAGAAAAGAACGGATAAGAAAACTATAGATTTAGTTTATCTATTCCATAATCTGTAAAGCATGTTCCTTGGCTTTTACATCATCAATGATTTTTTCTATAATTCCATCTTCATCGATCACAAAAGTTAACCTATGTATGCCATTAAACGTTCTACCCATAAATTTTTTTGGACCCCAAACATCAAATGCCTTAATGACCGCTCTATCCTCATCCGCTAAAAGTGGATATGGAAATTTAAATTTCTTTTTAAAATTAGATTGTTTTTTTTGGCTATCGGCACTGACTCCTAAAATCTCATATCCTTTATCCGTCAAATCTGTATAGTGATCTCTCAAATTACAGGCTTCGATGGTACAAGTTGGTGTGTTAGCCGCAGGATAAAAAAACACGACAAGTTTTTTTTCCTTATAATCAGACAATGAAATGGTATTGCCCCGTTCATCTTTCGATGTAAAATTTGGAGCTTTGTCTCCTAGTTTTAATTTAGTCATATTTGCTACCTTTGATGTTTTGCAAAAGTACAACATATGACCAAGCAACAAAAGGTAAAGTTTGTAATTGATACATTAAATAAACTTTATCCAACAATTCCCGTCCCTTTAGAACATAAAGATCCTTACACCTTGTTGATTGCAGTATTGATGTCTGCACAAAGTACCGATGTAAGGGTCAATAAAATTACACCTATTCTATTTAAAAAGGCAGATAACCCCTATGATATGGTGAAACTCACGGTAGATGAAATTAGAGAAATCATTAAGCCCGTAGGTTTATCTCCTACGAAAAGTAAAGGCATTTATGGTCTATCAAAAATTTTAATTGAAAAATACGGAGGAAAAGTGCCAAAAACCTATGAGGAATTAGAAGCACTGCCTGCTGTTGGTCATAAAACAGCAGCGGTAGTTTTATCGCAAGCTTTTGGTATTCCTGCTTTTCCTGTAGACACCCATATCCATAGATTAATGTACCGTTGGAATTTAAGCAATGGAAAAAATGTAGTACAAACTGAAAAAGATGCCAAACGGTTGTTTCCTAAATCATTATGGAATGATTTACACCTTCAGATTATATGGTATGGACGAGAATATTCTCCTGCAAGAGGTTGGAATTTAGAGAAAGATATTATAACCAAATCCATTGGTCGAGCCGCTGTAATTAAGCAGTACAATAAAATAAAAAAGTCCTGACGACTAACAAATCAGGACTTTTTCAAAGTTTAATTCAGAAGTGCTTCAAACTTCATTTTATTATAATTAATAACACTTAAAGCCTTTGAATAATTCAAAAGAAAATTAATCGTTTCTTCTTTTGGATTCAGGGTTTCTATTTTTTTTTGGGTTTCAGGGTAAAGTTTTGCCATTTTCAAATTTTTACGTTTATATATGATATGAACGCAGCAAAACTTTATTTATTGCACTAATTTGTTAAAACAATATTATTTTTTTCAATGACCTTTCTTAAATTAATTAGCGCATAGCGCATTCGTCCTAAGGCAGTATTGATACTTACTCCTGTCCTTTCTGAAATTTCTTTAAAACTCAAATCGTTATACATACGCATGACAAGGACTTCTTTTTGATCTTCAGGAAGTTCTTCTATAAGGCGCCTTATGTCGGTTTCCACTTGCTCCTTAATAAGCTGTCTCTCGGCATTTAATGAAGTATCTCCTAAAACAGAAAAAATACTAAACTCTCCTGAATTGTCAAATTTTGGCATGCGACTATTTCTTCTAAAATGGTCAATAACCAAATTATGAGCAATACGCATTACCCAAGGTAAAAATTTACCTTCCTCGTTATATTTTCTAAGTTTGAGTGTTTTGATGACCTTTATAAAGGTATCTTGAAAAATATCTTCAGTGATATCCCTATCAAATACTTTTGAATAAATAAAAC
>JBBKXS010000322.1:0-16540 GCA_037969605.1 Flavobacteriaceae bacterium | reverse complement strand
GGCAAATTATTAAAGCAATTGGATCCTAAAGGTCCTGGGTGGGATGGCACCTTTAAAGGAGACCCACTTCCTACTAGTGACTATTGGTTTGCTGTAACACTCGAAGATGGGCGGGTTTTTAAGAGTCATTTTACTTTAAAACAGTAAAAAATTGAATTTCATCGTTTAATTTTGCATTTCATCTAATATTTCATATATTTCGCAGGAAATAGAAGGTTTAAAAAGTTTTCATGCTCCAAATTGCATCAATATGACTTAACCTGTTAATATGAAAAAGTATAACATTTTACTTTTACTATATGCTTTTGTGATGGGTAACCTCTCCTTCTCACAACAAATTTCCATTGATGATTCTTATACCGCACAACAACTCATTCAAAATAATTTTGGTTTGGGTTGTGTACAAGTGTCCAACATTACATCACAAGTGAATGGTCAAGTCAATGGTCTTAATAGTTTTGGTTACTTTGATGGTTCGGGTACTAGTTTTCCTTTCCAGAATGGAATAGTTTTATCTACTGGTCGCGCCATATCTGGTGCAAATACCTTAAATAATACTGTTTTAAGTGATGGAAATACCAGTTGGAATACCGATCCGGATTTAGAAAGTGCTTTGGGCATTTCGGGAACCTTAAATGCAACATCTATTGAGTTTGATTTTATTTCGATCTCCAACCAAATTCAATTTAATTACATTTTTGCATCAGAAGAGTATAATCCGCCATATGAATGTGGCTTCACTGACTCCTTTGCATTTTTAATAACTGAGTCAGGAACAGGAAATCCATATACGAACATTGCCGTTGTACCTGGTACATCAACACCAGTAAATTCCACCAATGTACACCCCGATTTGTCACCCTATTGTGGTGCTGCAAATGGTCAATATTTTGCTGGTTACAATTTAGGAAATACTAATTATAACGGTAGAACCATAGCGATGACGGCAACCGCTACTATACTTCCAAACGTTACCTACCATATCAAATTAGTGATTGCCGACCAAACTTATTTTAATTTGGATTCAGCAGTGTTTATCGAAGGCAATAGCTTTAATGCAACCGTTGATTTAGGCGATGATGTTACCACTTGTGCAAGCTCATTGACCTTAGATGGTAATGTTGGAAATGCCACTGCAACTTATAGTTGGTATCTAAACGGTACACTTTTAACTGGACAAATACAACCCACTTTAAATACAACACAATCTGGAACCTATCGTGTACTGGTTCAGATTCCTTTGGGAAACACTTATTGTGAAATTGAGGATTCCGTAGATATCAGTTTAAGTTCAACACAAACAGCTGCTCCCGTACCTGATTATCAAATTTGTGATGATTCCAGTGGCAATGGTGTAGAAATTTTTGACCTATCCACTAAAGATGCGGAAGTGCTTGCTTCGGTACCACCATCAAACTATAATATTTCTTATCATTATTCAGATGCGCAGGCTCAGGGAAATATTAATCCCATTTTGATACCAATTCAAAATACATCAAACCCCCAAACTATTTATGTAAGAATTGAAGATATTGATAATGGATGTTTGGCTTTTTCAACATTTAATTTAGTGGTTAACTCAATGCCAAATGTTACACCACCAACCGATTTGGAAGTGTGTGATGATGCCACTCCGGATGGCATTACACAAATTGATCTCACACAAAAAAATGCTGAGATCAGTTCAGGGCAAAGTAGTGTAGTTGTGAGTTATTATCTTACACAAAATGATGCCGATGCAGCGGTAAATCCTATAATTTCTCCATATACCAATACCAGTCAAACGGAGCAATTATATGTAAGGGTTACCAACAGCATTACAAATTGCTACGATACTACCACATTAACCGTAAGGGTTTTGAACAGCCCTGTAATCAATCCTGGTCCTTTTTATTTAGATGCCTGTGATCAAGACCACGATGGTTATGCGACCTTTGACCTCACAAGTATTATTGCTGATGTTATTGGAGGGTTATCGGGAGTTTCTGTAACCTTTCATCTTACACAAAATGATGCTGATATTGGAACAAACGCCATTGCCAATTCCACAAACTATGCGAACACCATAATAAATGAACAAACGGTATATATACGAATTGAAGATGATGTTACAGGTTGTGCCACTACTACACCACTTGAAATTCATACGAATTTACTTTTGACTTATACTTCAATTATTAATTTTTCATTGTGTGATATTGATAACGATGGAGTCCAAGAATTTGATCTTGTTGGAATTGCCAATGTGATTAGAAATGACCTCCCTAATGTTATTATTACTTTTTATAGAACAGAAAGCGATAGAGACAATCAAATAAACCCAATCGATACGAGTCAACTTTATACACCTACAACAAGCCCTGAAACGCTTTACATCACCTTAACCAGTCCAACATGTTCGGAAGTTTCAGATTTTGATTTACTGTTAAATACGGTTCCTAGTTTCAATTCTATTGGCTCAGTAACCTATTGTGATGATGATCAAGATGGATTTACAACCATTGATTTGTCAACTTTTGATTCGGCTGTTACCTACGGAGACCCTAATTACAATGTCACCTATTTTCTATCACAAAATGATGCCAACTCTTATATAAATCCGTTGCCAACAAATTATACCAATATTACAAACCCACAAACCTTTTATGCAAGAATTGGGGAAAATAATACAGGATGCGCAGGGATTAGTTCATTTGAAATTAATGTTATACCAGCTCCACTTACCTCATCACCAACAGATGTTGTAGTTTGTGAAAGCAATTCAAATGGTAATACTATAATTGATTTAACCTCAAAAATACCAGAAGTGGTTTCGGACACAACTGGACGAACCATAACATTCCATACATCTTTGGCTGATGCCGATGCCGATACCAATGCTATATCGAATCCATCCAATTTTTCCAGTGGTTCACAAACCTTTTACATAAGGGTTGAAAATAGTTCTACAGCTTGTTATACGATTGAAAATTTCGTTCTCACTGTTAATACCTTACCAGTCTTTCAAACTATAAGTACTTATAGAATTTGCGAAAATGCAAGCGATGGAATTGGGGACTTTATGTTCGCCACAAAGGATAATGAAATTCTTCAAGGACAAGGCGGAAAACAAGTATTATATTTTGCAAGTCAAAGTAATGCAGACAACAGAACCAACATCATCAACAAAAATAGCCCCTATCAAAACCTTTCGAACCCACAGACTGTTTTTGTAAGGGTCGAAAATTTATCGGATCAAAATTGTTATGGAACATCCAGTTTCTCCGTTGAAGTAGGAACAAATCCAGCTTTTAATGAGCCTCTGGATTGGTTTGTATGTGACGATATTACAAATGATGGCCGTGAGACCTTTGATCTCAACGAAAAAATAACAGAAATTACCCAAGGAATTAATGAATCGTTGTCGGTTACGTTTTATACCTCACAAACCAATGCTCAAAACCAAACCAATGTACTTCCGCTTCAATTTCAAAATACGGTAAATCCACAGGAAATTTTTGTAAGCATAAGCAATGGAACTGTTTGTAATTCCATCACCAGCTTTGTTATTAATGTGATACAAGCACCTGACGCCAATGAGTCAGAGCCATTGGAACTTTGCGATACCAATTACGATGGCATTGGAATCTTTAATCTTACCGATGCCGAAGTTGATATTCTTGATATTAGACAAAATAACATTCTTGTTGAGTATTTTGAAACCCTCAACGATCTTGATAATCAAGTTAACCAAATTCAGAATACGCAATCTTATACCAACACTTCGAATCCACAAACCGTATATGTTAGGATAACCAATACGATTACCAACTGTTATCTGGCTATCAATTTAAACTTGATTGTTAATTTGCCACCTGTCATAAACCAATTTGGATCTGTAGAAATTTGTGATAATCCAAATTCATATTACGATTTGACTGAAGTCAATGCTTTATTGGTAAATAATTCAAGTAATTTGACCATCACCTATTATACTTCAGCAAATGGCGCCCAAAATTCAACTAATGCCTTAAGTACCGATTACACCTATCAATCCAATAATAACACACTTTATACTAGAGTGGAAAATAGTACAACAGGTTGTTTCACAACATATTCATTTCAACTTGTGGTAAATCCTTTGCCGATTGCGAATCAACCTCCAAATATGGAATCCTGTGATGACGATTTTGATGGATTTTTTACTTTTGATTTATCGCAACAAAATTCAGCCGTTCTTGGAGGCCAAAGTGCCAACAATTTTACGGTAATCTATTACAATGATTTCATTTCGGCACAAAATCGAACTAATGATTTGGGAATGTCTTATACTGCTATCGACCAAGAAATCATATATTCAAGAGTTGAAAATAATACCACCGGATGTTTTAGCATTACCACTTTTAATACCATTGTGCATCCAAAACCTATTGTGGATATTGGAAATCAAACCATTTGTTTGGATAATTTGCCCCTATTAGTAAGTGCCAATACAAACGATCCAAATGATCAATATTTGTGGTCAACCAATGAAACCATGCCGGAAATTGAAATCCAAAATATTGGTTCCTATTGGGTAACAGTAACCTCTATGTATGGTTGTGAAACTACAGAAGTATTCAATGTTATTGAATCGGAACAAGCAACAATTGAATTTACAGAAACAATAGATTTTTCTGATCCGAATAATATAACCATAACCATTAGTGGTATTGGAAACTACCAATACGTTTTGGATCATGGTCTTCCTCAAGACTCCAACGTATTTATGAACGTTTCTTTAGGTTATCATACCGTTACGGTTATCGACCTAAATGGTTGTTCAGAAACAACAAGGGAAGTTGTGGTGGTCGATGCCCCAAAATTTATGACTCCCAATAATGATGGTTATTTTGATACCTGGCATATTTCAGGTGTTGAGACCTTACCAGGGACCATTGTTTATATATATGATCGGTTCGGAAAACTGCTTAAACAACTATCCTATAATTCCAACGGTTGGGACGGGACCTTTAATGGTGCCATGATGCCTGCTACAGATTATTGGTTTCTTGCTGATGTAAAAAAAGACAATATTGAGTTTCAAGTGAAAGGGCATTTTGCTTTGAAACGTTAAATATTAAGTATTTGTACACATAAAAAAAGGGAATTCTATAATTAGAATTCCCTTTTTAATATAGAATGATAAACTTTAGTTTTTTATTAATTTAACGCTATTAACTCCATTATCTGTTGTAACCGTTGCAAAATATAGTCCCGATCTTAAACCAGACCCATCAATTTTCGTTTCTTTTGAATTAGGAGATAGTGATAACACATTCTTACCTAATATATCGTAAACCTGTATTGTATATATTTCTTGATTTTTTGTTTTTACTACCCAACTATCTTGAGCTGGATTAGGGAAAACACGAATTGATTCTTTCAATGATTCATAATCATTGATGCCTAGTGAACTAGCTTCCCAGTAAATATCATCTATAGCAAATTCGCATGAAGCACCATTTACTTCCAATATCACAAATTCATAACTTAACATTCTTAAATCAATCAACAAGCCTCTAATATCTTCTACAGGAATAGATGCCTGACCCCAATTGCCATCTCTAACAAGACCATATGTTGATTGATTTGCAGGAAAGTCAACATAATTCTGATTACCCCAAGCGTCGATAATACCGATTTGGAAGCTCACATTAGCTGGAATTTTAATCCTGAATTTTAGATTCCCATTGCCAAAATCCAAGAGGTTAATAGGTTGAATCGACAAAATTCCAGCTCCAAACCAGCCTTTTCCAGTTGTGATCCACGAAATTCCATTTTCACCTTCGTAAGGTGAAATCGTTCCATCTGTAAGAGTTCCTTCCCAGGCATATATTTCAGAGCTTATTCCTACTTCTAATTTATTATTTGTTGGTGTATTGTCGGTGTATATACCAAAGGTCCCAATCTCGGCAACTGGCGGGCCAAGGCTTACTTCACCTACTCTGTTCCATTCCATAACCTTAATATAATCGATATACATTTCGCCGGGAAAAGGCATGGAAACCGCAGCTCCTGAACCAGGATCCCCAAGATTATATGCATCGGTAAATGTGCCTCCTATTGCAAGATTTGCTATTAAATAAAATGGTTGTCTAAATTCTTCAGAAGCACTATCAATGGCAAATGGTTCTGTGTAAAGATCATATTCAACACCGTTATCTATGATTGTAAATCGAATACTACTTTCATCCCAATAGGTACGGTAAGTCACAAACCTGTCGTTAAGAGGTGAGGTGTGATTGTAATATGGCCTGCAATAATCATCATCCGGATCCCATGAAATACTTGCTGCACCGGAGGGATTTTCTGGCACGACCGCTTCATCCGCGTAAAATATAGCATTAGCTCCCACTACCTGATTTACATTGGAATTGTCTAAATTATTACCTCCGTTATGTGCATCGTGCAGGTCTCTAAATGCTTGAGAATGTCCCATTTCCATCAAATCGATTTCTCCTTTGCTGGGCCACGAGTAGTTTGAAGTACCTAAAAGCCAAACTGCTGGCCAACCGCCAAGGTTTAAGTTCGGTACTTTCACTCTGGTCTCAATCAATCCATATTTAATAGATATTTTTGCTTTTGTATCTACCTTCCCTGAAGTATAATTTAAAGGGTTTCCCCATTGGTCAATAATACCAGAACCAGACTCTTGTTTAGCGGTAATGCGTAGTGCATTATTTCCGGGTTCGCCAGGAATAACAGCAATAGTCACATTTTCTTCCTTATAGAATTCCAATTCTCCATTTCCCCATCCCCAGGATCCGTTACCAATAACCTTATTCCAGTTGTCTAAATTATCAAAATTCTCCTCCCAAATTACACTACCAATTTGTCCATAACAATTTGCGCCAAACAAAAACATAAAAAGGATTATTCCGATTTGATTTACTCCTTGTACTAATTTAATTTTGTACTCCATAAAATAAAATGTTATTAACCATCCGTAAATGCAATTATAAAACTTAAAATTAAACTCTTCATAATTTAAAAAGAGTGCATTTAAATTAATTAATACACTCTTTTATCTAACTTAATCTAATCTACTTTTGCTATTTTTTAATCAATTTTATGCTATTGATACCGTTGTCTGTTTTTATTTGAGCAAAATATAATCCCGATGTTAATCTTGATGCGTCTATTTTAACTTCACTGGAATTAGGGGAAAGTGATAATACGTTCTTTCCTAAAATATCATAAACCTGAATAGAAGATATTGACTGATTCTTTGATTTTACCGTCCAACTATCATTTGTTGGGTTAGGATATAAGCTAAACGATGTTTGTGCAAAATCGTCTGTACCTAATGTTCCTTGATTTACAGAGAAATATATGTTATCGAAAAACACTATTTTAGAGTATAGATCTGATGTCGTCCCAAGTTTATACAGTTCAAAGATTGTTTTATCGAATCCTTTCCCTTCGTAGAAAGATAATGGAACATCAACACTTTGCCAAGATCCAAGCGCAAGTGTTCCATCACTACCCCCAAGTGTTAATTCATAATTATACCCTGATGTTTGAGTTATAAGTTCTAACAAAATTTGTTCTCCCATAGGTCCTGGAGCAACATTATCATCTATAAAATAATCAAAATGCAACCAATTATATGCAGTTAGATCTGTAACTGGTAATGACTGTTCTACATAACCTTGAACTGAAAAATCCATTCTAATAGCTTCATTTACACCTGCAGTAGGATCTAAATCTACTTTAGAATCAAAGCCACCGAAAGAATCAGTAACAGGCCAAATATTGGTAAACCCACCTGTATCGCCATAAAGGCTTAAAACTTCTGCATTTGGTGTTGAAGGTGTTGGTGCTGCTGAAGGTAGGAAAGGACACGCAGGACACGAACCACCGCAATCTACTCCGGTTTCGTCGCCATCCATTACTCCATTTGAACATGTTCCAATTGCTGCGCCAGCAACTGCCGTAATATTATCTACATAAATAGTAATCTCAATAGGAGGCGCATTCCAACCAGCACCATTCCAATTCGGGAAAAATGCTATTTGAGAGTACTCTCCATTTGCCGCAACTGTTCCGTCCTTCGCTTCAGTAAATGTAAAGGTAAGGGTTTCCCAACCACTACCAGTGTGAGACTCGTCGGCTGCTGAATCAGGTGCCGTATTATTTACTTTGTCCTCTACTTTACCTAACAAGTTAAAAGCAGTGGTTGAGTAAACATCAACCGATACCGTTTTGTCTGTTGATAAATCTATCATATTGGATTGCAAGATAAGCTCCGCACCTTGCCATCCTTGTCCTGCAGCCGAAGTAATAAGTTCTCCTGCAGTATTTGAACCATTAACAGGGTCTGCTGTTATAGTTGCACTTGCTAGACCTTCAAACCCATTAAACGTGGGAGGTGTTCCTTCAAAATCCTCTAGGACGACTTGTTGAGAATATCCTAACGAAGTCATTAAAAGGATTAATAAAAATGTAATTTTTTTCATCATAAATAGTTTTAAATAAATTAAATTCTTAAATATTTTAGTAATTTCTCAAAGTTAAGAGGTAATACTTGATAACTAAGTATTTACAACCCATACAAATAACATACATCATAAAAAAAAATTATTTTTTGTTTTTCTTACAAAAAATCCATGGCTTTTATAGTCTTTTAAAAGAAAGTCTATATAAACTCAGTCTCCTTTGTAAGAAGGCATCAAAAGCAATGTTGTGGTAATGTTGTGGTAGTGTTTGATAATTGTGGTAATTTTAATCAGGCTGGTTATTGATAAATTGCTATTTAAGATGCAAAACATAACACCACAGCGCTTTTTTAAAACCAAAAACTCTTTAAGAATTAAACTATCCTATTTTAAAAACACACTTAGAGCATCATTATTATTGGTAATTATTAACGCATTCTGCCCATTTATTTTGATCGGTTGTATAGAGCGAGTATCATAAGGCACATAAAAACCACTATTAATTGGGGACAGTGGTTTAAAATTGTTGTTGCCATCTCCAAGCATAACTAATCCATAGCCCGCATCATATCGCACGGTTTCTACCTCAACGCCATAATGATTACCAACAATGAGTAGGTCTTTAAATCCATCATCGTTAAAATCATCGACCCAAGAACTCTTTATGGGACTAATTTGTGCTTGTATAGGTAAAGGTTTAGGTTTTAATGCTCCATTTTCATTTATTAAAATGATACTCTCAAAATTACTTATTTCATATATAACCGCATTTTTAACCTTATCTTCTGGAAGAATATCCAATAATTTAGAGGATGCAAAGCTATTGTAATCTTTAAATTTTTCTGCTACATACGGCATTTGCTGACTTGTACATTCCCTACCTCGTACGGGAACATAGTCATCCTTATAATATTTTGCCAATACAACATCATTGGTTCCATTGTTATCAAAATCATTAGCATAAACTTTAAAAGGATGCTCTTTGGTCGCTTTAAATTTATTGTTTTTACCCAAGTTCCCAATAATATAATCGTCATCACCGTCATTATCTAAATCACTGGCTGTAATAGACCACCATAATCCTCTTGTATCACCCAGGCCATAATGTTCTGAACTGTTTTTAAATTCTCCGGCATCGTTTATCAATAATGTTATATTCATCCATTCACCAACGATCATTAAATCTTTATCGCCATCATTATCAATATCTGTAAAAACCGCATCGGTTACCATGCCTAGGTTTTGAAGATCGGGTGCTATTTTATCTGTGGCTTTCTTAAAGGTGCCTTTTTCATTAATTAACAAATAACTACTTGCTGGAAAAGGATACTTACCTGCTATAAGTCGAGTGCCAACAAATACATCTAAATCGCCATCATTATCGATATCAGAAGATTTTACACATTGTGAACTTTCAAGTATATTAGGCAAAGCATTAGGATTTTTTGTGAACGCTCCCAAACCATCATTTATATATAATCTGTCTTTTAACAAAGGGTTTCCTCTTTTAAACTCACTACCGCCACTGGCAACGTATAAATCTTGGTCATTGTCTCCATCAACATCTAAAAACAAACAGCCTAAATCTTCCGACCCTTTATCACTTTCCCAAGGCTGAGAAGAACTTTTTATGAATTGTCCATTTTGTTTTTGAAGATAAAGAGAACCACTAAAACCGGCTGCCCCACCAATAAATACATCTGCTAGGCCATCTCCATTTACATCTGCGATTGCTGAAAAAGGACCGTTTTGTGATAATTTGTGAGGTAGCAGGATTTCCTCTGAAAAATCATCAAACTTATTTTCTTTGTGCGTATAATCAAGTCCAATATCGTTTGCGTCAATTTTAGTTAATAATGTTTTAATTTCAAGAATCTCTTTTGTTTTGGGATTTGCTTTTGAATATTTGGCCGTAAGTGTTTGATTTGCACTAATGTTTTCATAAAAATTGACTTTACCATCTGGCCATATAACTTCCACACTTTCAACTTCGACATCTTTACCCAGCCCAAAAAACAACCCAGGTTCTACTGAAGAAATAAAACCTCTTGTCGTCATATTTTCTGCAACTTGTAATTTGCCATTATGATGAATTATTGCTTTTGCTCCAAATCCAAATTTATTTTTTTCGGATCCTTCCAATTTAATTTTTAAGAAATTACCCGTGGCCTTGTTTTCATATACAAATGCTGGAGCGTCCATATTATTAATTACAACATCTAAATCGCCATCATTATCCAAATCTCCATAGGCCATACCACTTGAAAAACTGGTTGTATCAAAACCCCAGTCTTTAGTGACTTTTTCAAATTCCAGATTCCCTTTATTTCTGAATGCATAATTTGATATAGGTTGAGATGGAGCATCTTTACTAATCTGAAATAATTCTTCGGCTGTTGTTGTTTTTGAATCAAGATTTTTTAAAATCGTTAAATAATCGTTATTATCGACATCTTTTTTTATGCCATTGGATACAATAATATCTTTCCAGCCATCATTATCTAGATCTACCAAAAGGCTTGCCCAACTCCAATCGGTATTTGAAATTCCAGCTATATTTGCTACGTCTGAAAAAGTGCCTAAACCAGTATTAATTTGCAATGCATTTGCCATGTATTGATGATGAGCTCCAGCTTCCACCAATGTATTAAAGGCTTCGGTACTCATTGAAGCCATATTGGTTTTAGAACGATAATGGTCTTCCGGGGTCATGTCTGTGGTTAACAAATCCATCAATCCGTCGTTATTTACATCACCTGTATCCGATCCCATACTAAGTTGGGTAATATGCTTCAGTTCTTCATTAATTACATTACGGAATGTACCATCTCCATTATTATAATACATAAAATCCGGTTCAGCATAATCGTTAGCTACATAAAGATCCATCCAACCATCGTTATTAAAATCGGAAGCATTAACACTTAATCCATAAGCAAAGTCTCTTGAAATACCAACTTGTTCGGAAACATCTGTATACCTTCCGTTATCATTTCTATACAGTCTATCCCTAAAAAAGTTATAGTGTTCAGGTAGTATTTTATTAATGAGTAACACTTTTTTATCTGCAGGTTGATTTACTTGGTACATATCTAAATCCCCATCATTATCCATATCAAAAAAAACTGCCTGTGTGGAAAAACCAACATCAGCTAAACCATAAGCCAATGCTGATTCTGTAAAGGTTAGATCTTGGTTATTAATATATAATTGATTTCTCCGATCTTCAAGATTCAAAGAGTTTCCGTTTCTGCTTACATAAATGTCGAGGTATCCATCCGTGTTAACATCAGCCATAGTAACGCCCCAAGTCCAACCTGAATTTTTTGCAACCTTCGATTTTTTAGTAATGTCTTCAAACTGAAAATCCCCCTTGTTCAAATAGAGCCTATCTGCAACTTGATTGCCACCAAAGAATACATCTGCCAATCCATCATTGTTAATATCCCCAATGGCA
The DNA here is from genome assembly GCA_037969605.1 of Flavobacteriaceae bacterium. Classification (GTDB taxonomy): domain Bacteria; phylum Bacteroidota; class Bacteroidia; order Flavobacteriales; family Flavobacteriaceae; genus Geojedonia. The sequence continues at coordinate 4,624 of JBBKXS010000322.1, read as the reverse complement.
ACACCCGAACCGACATAAATTTGGCTATAAAAATATTGGTTCAACACTTTTGATTCTATCATTGTGTTATTGAAATCAATACCCGTGCGCTCACTGGGTAATAATTCCAAATATCCAAACAAGTTTTCTGGATAAAGATTACGCTGTGGACTTTGACAGGCAATAACTAGTACCATCAAAATTAAATACTGAAAGTTCTTAATATTTTTCATCATAATGAATTTGGAAAATGATTAGAATTTAAAAAATTCATATCCTCACAATATAAAGCTAATTATTTGAAATATAACCTAATAAGCCATTTTGTATTGTATTTGTATTATGTTTATTTAATCCTTGAATGGTTTTTAAATTCAACTATTGGCAATTGAAAATAAAAAAGGCACATTTTAAAAATATGGCTCTTGATTTGAATATTTTTCTAGCTTTATTCATTCATCAATCTCATGGTTTTAATACCAAAATATGATTTAATTTTTGTAAATTTTTACGTAATCAATTAAAAACTCTTGGGGAAAAATAGAATCATTTACTTCTGGCCCTCCAAAATTTCCGCCAATGGCTAAATTAAGTATAACATAAAATGGCTTGTCAAATGGCCATGTGCTTTCATTTTTTACTTCAGGAGAGAAGGTATAAACCAAATTGCTATCTATAAAAAATTCGATCTTTTCTTTAGTCCAATTACATTTATAAATATGAAACCCGTCTTCAATATTTTTAATGGTTGACGCTTTTGTATTTATCGAATTTCCATGACTATCAGATGTATGCAAGGTGGTATGAATTTCATGTGGTTTTTTACCTACATATTCCATAATATCGATTTCTCCAGAAGCTGGCCAACCTATAGAGCTAAAATCATTTCTGAGCATCCAGATTGCTGGCCATAACCCCTGACCCGAAGCTAATTTTGCCCTGACTTCAATAGTTCCGTATTTGAACTCCACTTTTTTTGCTGTTGTAATTCTTCCAGACTTGTATACCATAGAATCTTTGGTTGCCGCAATAACAAGATTTCCGTCCCTTACCGCAACATTTTCTTTAGTATAAATTTGACGTTCATTATTGCCCCAACCACAAAGGTTGGGACAACCATCACCCAATTGATAATTCCAATGAGATTCATTCAATGAATTGCCATCAAACTCTTCTTCAAAAATAAGTGATTTTGAATCCTGACATGATGCTAGAATTGTAAATAAAAATAGCAAGTTTGAAAAGGTTTTCATCATTTCAGTTCAAATTGCTGTTCTAAAATTGTTTTGGAGCTTCCGCCTACAAAGACATTAAAATCACCAGCCTCTAAAATAAATTCTCCTTCGTTATTATAGAATCCTAATTCTTTCCCAGTTAAAACAAATGTTATGTTTTTGGATTCATTAGGTTCTAATTCCACGAGCTCAAATCCTTTCAATTCCTTTACTGGTCGTGTTATGCTTGCATACAGATCTTGAATATATAATTGTGCAACTTCTTTTCCTTTTACTTTGCCAGTGTTGGTCAACGTAAAAGTTACCTTAACTTCTTGATTGGCTTTAACCGCAACCGCTAAATCTGAATATCCAAAGGTGGTGTAGCTCAATCCGTGACCAAAAGAATATAACGGTTCGTTGACCTCATCGGTATAGTGTGTCCAAAATACAAGATCAGAACCTGGGTAAGTGGGTCTTCCAGTGTTTTTATGGTTGTAATATAATGGCAATTGTCCAACATGCCTTGGAAAAGTCATAGGCAGTTTACCACTCGGATTGTAATCGCCATAAAGCACTTGTGCAATTGCGTTTCCGCTTTGTGTTCCGAGATGCCAAGCTTCAACAATAGCTGGTACATGCTCGTCTGCCCAATTAATGATCAATGGTCGCCCATTATTTAACACTAGAACAATATTTTTATTGACTTTATAAACTGCTTCAAGTAATTGTTGTTGAACACCTGGTAAATCCAAATTTACCCTACTTCTACCTTCACCACTCTGAAGTCCATGTTCACCTAAAACCATTACCACAACATCGGAGTTTTTTGCAACAGCAATAGCTTCTCCAAAATCAGAAGTATCGGTTTCATTAATTTTTAATTCATAAATGAATTGTGTTATTCCAACCGTAACATCGGCACCTTTGGCATAAGTTAGCGTATTACCTTTATATTTTTTCAGGCCTTCCAAAACAGAAACAGCGGTACTGTCGTCTGCTGCAATTCTCCAACTCCCCAATGGACTGGTTTTATCATTGGCCAAAGCACCGATCAAAGCTATTTTTTGACCTTCTTTTTTAAGTGGAAGTAAATTATTTTCATTTTTGAGCAATACAATGGATTTTTTAGCCATATCTAGAACTGCATCATGAAACTCTTGCTTTCCGGTAGTTTCTTTTTCGCGTTGTTCATCACAATATTTATAGGGGTCATCAAATAAACCTAATTCAAATTTTACCCGTAAAATACGTTTTACAGCATCATCTATCGTAACTTCATTAACTTTTCCTTCTTTGACCAATCCAGCCAATTCTTTGATGTATAAATTAGATTCCATGTCCATATCAGAGCCTGCATTCACCGCTAATTCTGCAGCTTGTTTGCCATCTTTAGCATATTTATGGTTGACCATTTCTCCTATCGAGCCCCAATCTGAAACCATAAAGCCTTCAAATCCCCATTTTTCTTTTAAAATATCACGCTGAAGAAATTTGTTGCCTGTAGCAGGTATCCCGTTAAGTTCGTTAAACGAATTCATGAAGGTTCTTACTCCAGCTTCTTGCGCTGCGATAAATGGCGGAAATATGGTATTATACAAGGTCGATGTCCCAACATCTACGGTATTATAATCGCGTCCTGCTTCTGAAAATCCATACCCAGCAAAATGCTTGGCACAGGCCGCAATAGTTTTGGGGTCCGACAAATCATTACCTTGAAATCCTTTAACTCGTGCTTCGGCAATTTTTGAACCCAAATAGGGATCCTCTCCTGCTCCTTCCATCATCCGACCCCATCGCGCATCACGGGTGATATCAACCATAGGTGCAAAAGTCCAGTTTATACCCGCGGCCGCAGCTTCTTCAGCTGCTACTTGAGCCGATTTTTTAATCGCTTCCATATCCCAACTCGCCGATTCCGCCAAGGGAATGGGACTAATGGTCTTATAGCCATGAATCACATCAAAGCCTATAATCAATGGAATACCGAGTCTGGATTCTTCTACAGCAATTTTTTGGACTGCCCTAACATTTTCAACCCCTGTTACATTTAGCATTGAACCTACATAACCTTTTCTTAAATCATCATATTTTTTTGCAGCGTCACCATTTTCGGGAACTGGTCCCGTAACATTCCAAAATCCATTGTATTGGTTCATCTGGCCAATTTTTTCTTCTAAGGTCATCAATTTCAAAATGGAATCGACTTTGAATTCTATGGTCTGATCTTTTTCGTTTCCTTCAGTATTTAAACCATTAGGATTGGTCTCTTTACAAGAAACCAATCCTAGGATCATAAAACATAAATTGAACAATGAAATTTGACTAACTCTCATAATAATTTATTGATAAACTCTTACATATTCTATTTCCATAGTGTCTTGTGTAAACCCCGGGTCTATAGTACCACCCAAGGTTCCTCCCATAGCAATGTTCAGTATTAGGAAAAAATCTTTGTTGAAGGGTAAATCCAAGGTATTTGGTACCGTATGAAATACCATGTCATCCACTAATATTTTAACAAAATCTGGTGTCCATTCAACTGAATAATTATGAAACTCAGTTGTAGATGTACTTAGGGATGTACTACCTGAATTACCTGATCCTGGAGATACCGCAGGGTAATGTAAGGTCCCTAACACTCTATTTTTATCCTGACCCGTTTGTTCCATGATATCAATTTCGCCACAGGCTGGCCATGTGTTGGTTGCATAATCCTCTCCAAGCATCCAAAGGGCTGGCCATGTACCTTGGGAAGCTGGCAATTTTGCCCTTACTTCTACTCTACCATAGGTAAACTCGAATAAGTTTTCAGATTTCAATCTTGCTGAAGTATAGCCTCCTCCTTCAGCTTTGGCAATAATTTTTAATAATCCATCCTGTACAATGACATTTCCAGCATTATTGGTATAGGTTTGCGATTCTCCATTACCCCAACCACCAGCTCCGAGGTCATAAGTCCAATTTGCTGAGTTTGGTGCTCCATTAACATCAAATTCATCAGACCAAACCAAATTGGTGTACTGTGTTTCAAAAGTGTTTCCTGCCGGACTGGTTTCAAATTTTAGATACCAAGCCAAATCTGGGTTTAAAGCATCATACACTCTCACATCCAAAGTTGTATTGGTAATGGAGAGCACTTCATAAGAAGAAGAACCAACATAATAGGCCATAAAAGCACTATCTGAAAAGTTTAAAACGGTCCCAGTTGTTTCTGCCTCGGGTACTGAACCATCTGAAGGTGCCAAAGAGACAATACTAGTGCCTGATGTGTCAAAATCCAAACAAAGATCATCACCAGACCCTGGCCCACCAGCAACTGCTGAATGTGCTCCATTAAAAAATGTTGCTCCATTATTATCTTGTTGATATGTGATTTGTCCATTGCCATTAATTGAAAATGTTAATTCATCATCACAAAAACATGCACT
>JBBKXS010000321.1:0-3552 GCA_037969605.1 Flavobacteriaceae bacterium | reverse complement strand
AAATACAATTATTTCTTGTTTTGTAATCTTTTTTGTTTTAAGTTTACACCAACCTAACCTACTTATTTATTACCAGTTTCCCCAAATCTGGTAATAGAAACGAAAAGGACGTGACTTATGTTGCGTTCTTTTCTGTTTTATGTAAGTCTAATCAGTTATTCAAAACTTTGCATATCTACCAATTTTTTGTAGACGCCTTTGTTCTGTAAAAGTTGGTTGTGATTACCTTGTTCAACAATTTCACCTTTTTGCATGACCACAATTTCGTCGGCATTCTGGATGGTGGATAGGCGATGCGCTATAACAATGGACGTTCTGTTTTTCATCATGTTTTCCAAAGCGCCTTGTACCAATCGCTCACTTTCGGTATCTAAAGCTGAAGTGGCTTCGTCAAGAATCATAATTGGAGGATTTTTAAGTACAGCCCTGGCAATGCTCAAACGTTGCTTTTGTCCTCCAGAGAGTTTATTGCCTGAATCCCCAATATTGGAATTTATACCCATTGGTAAATCTTTTACAAATTCCCAGGCATTGGCAATTTTAAGCGCTTCAATTACCTCTTCATCGGTTGCATGTTCTTTTCCTAACAGTAGGTTGTTTTTAATGGTATCGTTAAACAAAATGGAGTCTTGGGTTACTAATCCCATTAAACTGCGAAGTGAATGTTTGGTCAAATCCCTGATGTCTTGTCCGTCAATGGTGATACTTCCTTTATTCACGTCATAAAAGCGGGTCACCAAATTGGCTATGGTACTTTTTCCACTGCCTGATTGCCCAACCAATGCGACACTTTTTCCTTTAGGAACGTGTAATGTGAAGTTTTTAAGAACCCATTCATCTTCATACTTAAAAGAAATGTCATTCAGCGTAATTTCAGATTTGAAATCAGTTTTTACAATGGCGTTCGGTTTGTCTTCTAAAGGCGAAGTAGTTTTTAATATTTCCAATACGCGTTCAGCTGCTGCATTACCTTTTTTAACACTATAGCTCGCTTTACTAATGGCTTTTGCAGGTGTTAAAATATTGTAGGCAAGTCCCATGTAGGCTATAAACGAACTCCCATCCAATGTTCCATCAACCAAAACCATTCGTCCACCATACCATAATAATATGGCAATGACTGAAATTCCTAAAAACTCACTTGTAGGCGAAGCAAAATTTTGACGGTTCAACAATGTATTTGAAAACTTATAAAATCTGTTAGTGGATTCATTAAATTTTCTATTGAAAACAGATTCCCCATTAAAACTTTTAATGACTTTTAGACCTCCTAGGGTTTCTTCAACAATCGACAAGAATTCTCCTTGTTCTTTTTGAACACGGTCCGATTTCCTCTTGAGGCTTTTACCAATTCTTGAAATTATAAAACCTGAAATCGGAATAAAAATGAATACAAAAAGGGTGAGTTTAACACTAATGATAAGCATGGTTAAAATGGTAAACAATATAGTAAGAGGTTCTCTTACTATAAGCTCAAGAATGGACAAGAAAGAGGTTTGTATCTCAAGGACATCGGTTGAAATTCTGGCCATGGTATCGCCTTTTCGTTTTTCAGAAAAAAATGAAATGGGCAAACTCGTAATCTTTTTAAATAAAGCATTTCTTAAATCTTTTAAAACTCCATTACGTAAAAATGTAATGAAATACATAGCCAAATAATTAAATACATTTTTAAGAAAAAATAAAACGATAATTAAAGTGATGACCAACATCAAGGCTTTTGAAGCATCATTATGCGCATATTCATTGACTTGGTAGGCCAAATAATCTTTATAAAAATCTTTTAAATTGGAAATCCCTGAATATATGGGTTTTATAATAGGCTTAACCTTGTCCTTTTCAAATAGAATATCCAACATAGGGATTAAAGCAATAAAGGAAAGTGCGCTGAACAAGGCGTAAAAAATATTGAAAAGGATATTTAAAAACGCGTGTACTTTATAGGGTTTCGCATAAACCAAAATTTCTTTAAAATAGTTCATTAATTTAGGTTCATGTCTTTAACTATGGCATCAATTTTTGCGTCCAACCGTTTTTCAGTACTAGCGAATTCACCAATTGAAGCTAAAGGCAAATTTACGCTTATATAAAACTTGATTTTCGGTTCTGTTCCACTAGGCCTTAAAGCTATTTTACTGCCATCTTCGGTGTAATAAATAAGGACATTGGATTTTGGTATGTCGATAGTATTTATTTTTCCAGAAACTATATCTTTCTGAATTGATAATTGATAGTCTTCAACACTAATAACTTTTGAACCATTGACTTCTTTTAAAGGATGTTCACGAGCGTCAATCATCATTTGTTTGATTTCATTGGCACCCTCAATCCCTTTTTTTGTCAACGAAATCAAACGTTCTTTATAAAATCCGTGATCTACATAAAGTTGAATGAGGTCTTTATAAAATGAACTTCCATCAGCTTTTGCATTAGCAGCAATTTCGCAGGCCAATAGTGTTGATGTTACAGCGTCTTTGTCTCTTACAAAATCACCAACCATAAATCCAAAACTTTCTTCGCCACCACCAATAAAATTAAGTTCAGGAAAATCTTTAATCATTTTGGCAATCCATTTAAAACCTGTCAATCCTTCTTTGTATTCAACGCCATAAGCATTGCCTAAAACCGCCATCATTGGTGTAGAAACAATGGTGGAAGCAATAAATTCCTTGCCTTTTAATTTTCCTTCTTTTTTCCATTCGTTAAGAAGGAAATCAGTCATCATCAACATAGTTTGATTACCATTAAGTAAGACCATATTGCCTTCTAAATTTCTAACAGCAACACCTAATCTGTCACAATCTGGATCTGTGCCAATAACGATATCGGCATTTACTTTTTCAGCTAAATCCAAAGCCATTTTAAGCGCTTCGGGTTCTTCAGGATTTGGAGATTTTACTGTTGGAAAATCTCCATTTGGAACACGTTGTTCCTCTACAATATGTAGGTGGTCATAACCCGCACGTTTTAGGGTTTCTGGAATGGTTGTAATAGACGTTCCGTGAAGGGAAGTAAAAGCTATAGTTAATTTGTCTTTAGCTTCTTTGCTTGTGAAGCTTGCATTTTTTACTGAAGCCTTTATGAATACTTCGTCAATATCTTTACCTATCAAGTGAATTAAATCTTCATTAGCTTCAAATTGAATTTCTGAATATTTGACAGCTTCAATTTCTTTAATAGAATCACTATCCTGTGGGGGAACCAATTGACCACCATCTTGCCAATACACTTTATAACCGTTATATTCTGGGGGATTATGAGACGCTGTCAATACAATTCCGCAATGACATTCCAAATGCTTTAATGCAAATGAAAGTTCAGGGGTAGGGCGTAAGTCTTCAAATAAAAATACTTCAATACCATTTGCTGAAAATACATCGGCCACCACCTTAGCCAATTTTTTACTATTGTGTCTGCAATCATAAGCAATGGCCACTTTTATTAATTCATTAGGAAATGATTTATACAAATAATTGCTCAAACCTTGGGTATTTTTTCCTAATGTATATTTGTTGATTCTGTTGGTTCCAACTCCCATGATACCTCGCATAC
>JBBKXS010000320.1:0-12423 GCA_037969605.1 Flavobacteriaceae bacterium | reverse complement strand
CCATAGATTTTTTGGATCAATCCTTTTTGGTCTTTTTCCACATCCTTGATATTGCCTTTCTTCATGAGCTCCAAAGTCAATTTTTTAAGATCGTTAAGATCACCTTTCATATCGAAAAGCACTTTGTAAAGAATTTCTCTTTCACTACTAAAATCACTTTCAGATTTTGAAGACTTTATGATCGCAGGCAGATTACTTCCTGTATTTGGCAAATAAGACTGTAAGGTTACCGCATTGATGGTTCTGGTTTGTTCCAATACCGAAATTTGTTCGGCTACATTTCGCAATTGACGAATGTTACCGTTCCAACGGTATTTTAATAACAGGGCAACGCCGTCATCGGTTAATTTGATGGTTGGCATTTTATATTTTAATGCAAAATCACTAGCAAATTTTCGGAATAACAAGTGGATATCTTCTTTGCGTTCACGAAGTGGCGGAATGTTGATCTCTATGGTACTTAATCTGTAATAAAGATCTTCCCTGAATTTTTCCTTTTTAATGGCTTCAAACAGATTGATGTTTGTAGCGGCCACAATACGAACATTGGTTTTTTGAACCTTACTTGAACCCACTTTAATAAACTCGCCATTTTCCAGAACACGGAGCAAACGTACTTGGGTTGTCAATGGCAATTCGCCGACTTCGTCAAGAAAGATAGTGCCGCCATCGGCAACTTCAAAATAACCTTCCCTAGTTTGTGTTGCACCTGTAAACGATCCTTTTTCATGACCAAACAATTCACTATCTATAGTTCCTTCTGGAATGGCCCCACAGTTAACGGCTATATATTTATTGTGTTTGCGATGTGAGAGTTGGTGTATGATTTTAGGAATACTTTCTTTACCAACGCCACTTTCTCCTGTAACTACTACCGAAATATCAGTTGGGGCAGCTTGAATGGCTTTTTCAATGGCACGATTAAGTTTGGCATCGTTACCAATGATTCCAAATCGTTGTTTTATGGCTTGAATGGATTCCGTCATTAGTTGTTATCAGAATATCCAACGGCTTCACCAATAAGTGTTGCGCTGGTACAATCGTTAATTTTTACGTTTACAAAATCACCTACTTTATAATTTTCTTTTGGAAACACGACCGTAGTATTTTGGGTATTTCGACCAGACCAATCAAGGTCAGATTTTTTGGATGATTTTTCAATCAAAACTTCTTCAACTTTACCTAAATGTAGCTGTGTTCTGAATGCGCTATGCTTTAGTTGCAAAGCCACAATTTCGGCCAATCTTCTTTTTTTGATCACTTCAGGAACATCATCTTCCATTTTGCGTTCTGCTAAAGTTCCTGGTCGTTCGGAATAGGCAAACATATAGCCAAAATCGTATTTAACGTGTTCCATCAAACTTAGGGTGTCCTGATGGTCTTCTTCAGTTTCGGTAGGGAAACCTGTAATCATATCTTGGCTGATACCGCAATCTGGAATGATTTGCCTAATGTTGTTAATAAGCTGTTTATAGTCATCGACCGTATGTTGACGGTTCATTTCTTTTAAAATACGATTGCTTCCACTTTGAACCGGTAAATGGATATAATTGCAAATATTTTTGAATTTGGACATAGTTTTAACCACATCCAAGGTCATATCCTGTGGATTTGAAGTTGAAAAGCGAATCCTCATTTTTGGTTGCGCTTGGGCACATAACTCCAACAGGTTTGAAAAATTAACCGCAGTTGCTTTTTCAAATTCGCTGGCTTTTTCAAATTCTTTTTTAAGTCCGCCACCATACCAAAGGTAACTGTCCACATTTTGGCCTAAAAGCGTGATTTCCTTAAATCCTTTGTTCCATAAGTCATTAACTTCTTCAATGATGCTTTGCGGGTCTCTACTGCGTTCACGGCCGCGTGTAAAAGGCACAACACAAAAGGTACACATGTTATCACAACCACGAGTAATGGAAACAAAAGCAGTAACGCCATTACTGTTTAATCGTACTGGAGAAATATCGCCATAAGTTTCATCTTTTGATAAGATTACGTTTACAGCTTCTCGGCCTTCATCCACTTCAGCAATTAAATTGGGCAAGTCTTTGTAAGCATCGGGACCAACAACCAAATCCACAATTTTTTCTTCTTCCAGAAATTTATTTTTCAATCGTTCTGCCATACAGCCCAAAACACCAACCTTCATTTTGGGATTGATTTTTTTTATGGCATTGTAAGTTTGTAGGCGCTTGCGAACGGTCTGTTCGGCCTTGTCCCTTATGGAACAGGTATTGACAAGGACCAAATCGGCCTCTTCAAGATTTTGGGTAGTGTTGAAGCCTTCATTTGAAAGAATTGAAGCTACAATTTCGCTATCGCTAAAGTTCATAGCACAACCATAGCTCTCTATAAATAGCTTGCGGGTATTTTCTTTTTTTTCTTCCAAAACAAGATTTTCACCTTGTTTATTTTCGTCTATAATCTTATCCATATAACAAATGAAACTACTATCGGTCAATATTCGTGCCTGCCTGCCATTAGGCAGGTGCAAAGATACAACTATTTTGAAAATTATGACAAAGTGGCAGAACGGAATTTATTTCTTGAATATGTTAAATAATTAAGTTTACTTTGAACGATAACTAACCATAATTAATAAAATGACGCTTCAGGATATTCAGCAAAAGATTAAGAATGCACCGGCATTGGACTTTGGAGATATTTTTAATAAATCCATAGAATTGTTTAAAAAGAGTTGGCTGTATGGTCTATTGCTGCAACTTTTTGTTTTAATCATTACATCCCCATTTATTATAGTGTTATATATCCCTTTTGTGGCATCCATTATGGCCCAATCAAAAAGTGGGCACATGGACCCCGATATATTTGGCTCTTTGTTTGCTGGGTTTTCAATTTTTTATTTGGTAATATTCGTTTTGGGAATATTAGCTGCTACGGTGTTTCAATTAGCGTTATATGCTGCTTTTTTTAGAATCGTAAAGGCTATTGATGAAGGTAAAGAAGTTAAAGTTTCAGACTTGTTTTACTTTTTAAAGGGAAACTATTTTGGTAGTGTTACGGTATTGATGTTGTCCATTATTTTAATTTCGATAATTGCAGCTTTATTATGTTATGTGCCTTTAATTTACGCTATGATTCCATTATCATTTTTTACTATTGTTTATGCCTTTAACTCTGAAATGTCTATTGGAGATGTTGTAAAAATCAGTTTTGTTTTAGGCACAAAAAAATGGTTGATTTGTTTTGGGCTGTTTGTGGTTTCTTATTTAATAGTTGTGTTTTTAACCTTATTGACCTGTGGTATTGGATCCTTATTTTTATCCCCGTTTGTGTATATGCCTCTTTATTTTGTATACAAACAAGTGGTTGGTTTTGATAATACAAGTGAAATAGACGATATTAGCAGTTAAGGCCAAACAAAATTCTAAAGCCTGATTATTCAGGCTTTTTTATTGAATTTATTCAGAAAAAAAAGAATTTTTCACTGTTGGAATACAATTGATGGCATTTAAAATTAGGAGGTATAATTTTTTTTCATATACATTTGTAGCCTGAAAAAATCAAGTATGTCGAAGAATTTAGTCATTGTAGAGTCACCCGCAAAAGCCAAAACCATTGAAAAATTTCTTGGAAAGGATTATAAAGTGGAATCCAGTTTTGGGCATATAGCCGATTTGCCTTCTAAAGAATTGGGGGTAGATGTAGATGGGGATTTTACACCAAAATACCAAGTTTCAAGAGATAAAAGAGATGTTGTAAAAAAACTAAAGGATTTGGCAAGTAAAGCAGAAATGGTATGGTTGGCAAGTGATGAGGACCGAGAGGGAGAAGCCATTGCGTGGCATCTTGCAGAGCATTTAAAATTGGATAAAAATAAAACCAAACGTATAGTTTTTCATGAGATTACAAAATCGGCTATTCAAAAAGCAATAGAAAACCCAAGAGGGATTGATTATGATTTGGTTGATGCACAACAGGCACGTCGTGTACTAGATAGAATAGTTGGTTACGAATTGTCTCCTATTCTTTGGAGAAAAATAAAAGGAGGTTTGTCTGCTGGTCGTGTACAGTCGGTTTCTGTTCGTTTGTTTGTTGAACGTGAGCGTGAAATTCAAAACTTTAGCTCGGAAGTATTGTGGAGGATAGATGCAGAATTTTCAAATGAAGAAGGTCAAACTTTTAAAGCCAAGTTGTCAAAGAATTTTTCAACAAAAGATGAAGCCCTTAAGTTTTTAAAATCTAATATATCGGCAAATTTTAAAGTTGGAGATTTAGAAAAAAAACCAATTAAGAGATCCCCTGCGGCACCTTTCACCACATCTACTTTACAACAAGAAGCTTCAAGGAAATTAGGATTTTCTGTAAGTAGAACCATGAACAATGCACAACGTTTATACGAAGCCGGTTTAATAACCTATATGAGAACTGATAGTGTGAATTTATCTAATGAAGCACGTAATGGGGCCAAAGCCGCTATTGAAAGTGATTTTGGTTTAAAATATAGTAAACCAAGAAACTATAAAGGCAAAACAAAAGGTGCACAAGAAGCCCATGAGGCGATTAGACCAACAGATTTTTCAAAACATTCGGTACATGTAGATAGAGATCAAGATCGGCTTTACGATTTGATTTGGAAACGTGCTATTGCTTCACAAATGAGTGAAGCGGAATTGGAAACCACTAATGTTAAGATTAATGCTTCAACACATGAAGAAGCGTTTACGGCTCATGGTGAAGTCATAAAATTTGATGGATTTTTAAAAGTATACCTTGAGGGATCTGATGATGAAGATTCAGAACAAGAAGGAACACTTCCGACCTTAAAAGTGATTGAGACCATACAAAATAATTACATTACCGCCACCGAACGGTATACTAGACCACCATATAGATATACAGAAGCATCTTTGGTTAAGCAACTAGAAGAATTGGGAATTGGTCGCCCTTCAACCTATGCACCTACCATTTCAACCATTCAAAATAGAGGTTATGTTGAAAAAGGAAATGTTGGTGGAACAGACCGAAAATATGATCAACTTATCTTAAAGAATGGAATTCTAAAAGATAAGCAGTTGACAGAAAAAGTAGGTTCAGATAAAGGAAAACTGGTACCTACTGATATTGGTATGATCGTTACCGACTTTTTGGTGAACCACTTTGAGCATATTTTGGATTACAATTTTACGGCAAAAGTTGAGGAAGACTTTGATGATATTGCAGAAGGCAAGGTTAATTGGTCTAAAATAATGAAGGAGTTTTATGCAGACTTTCATCCTCAAGTTGAACATGTTCAGGAAAATGCCGATAGAGAATCCGGTGAGCGTGTTTTGGGAACGGACCCAATAACAGGACGTCAAGTGAGTGTGCGTTTGGGTAAATTTGGACCAATGGTTCAAATAGGTACAGCAGACGAGGACGAGAAACCAGTATTTGCAAGTTTGTCACCGGAGCAACAACTTAATACCATTACATATGAGGAAGCAATGGGATTATTTCAATTGCCTAAAAAACTGGGCACATATCAGGGAGAAGAAATTGAAGTTAATAATGGTCGGTTCGGGCCTTATGTAAAGTTTGGGAAAAAGTTTGTTTCATTATCTGCTGGTCAGGATGCTTTAAGCGTAGAGTTAGAGGATGCTATAGTTTTGATTAAGGAAAAGCAAGAAGCGGAAGCTCCTATATATAAGTATCAAGGTTTACCAGTAATAAAAGGTAAGGGTCGCTTTGGTCCATTTATTAAATGGAACAATGTGTTTATAAATGTCAGTAAAAAATACGATTGGGATAATTTATCAGATAACGATATAATAACGTTAATTGAGGACAAAATTCAAAAAGAAAAGGATAAATTAGTGCAAAATTGGGAAAAGGAAGGCATTCGCATTGAAAAAGCTCGTTGGGGAAGACACCATATCATAAAAGGGAAAACAAAAATTGAGCTTGCGAATACCGTAGATGTTTCAAAAATGACCTTAAATGAAGCTAAAGCGGAGTTAGAGAAAAAAACAACCAAAAAGAAAACCACCACTACAAAAAAGAAATAATACATGGCTTTTAATTTTATGTCCCCAGTTTCAGATGAGGTATTAGCACACAACGAGCTATTATCTGAGCAAACTCTCGGAAAAAAGTTAAAGGTTCATTCCAAACAGAATGGCATTCCAGATCTTGATGAGGTTAGAATTGCCATTCTAGGTGTTTTGGAAAATAGAAATGATGTCGATTATATGGGTGAGGACATTCATTTTAATAATATAAGGAGAACCCTATATTCATTATTTCCTGGAAATTGGCACACTACGGTTGCAGATTTGGGTGATATCCTTCAAGGTGAATCAGTAGAAGATACCTATTTTGCGCTTCGCACAACACTTGCAGTTCTTATCGAAAAAAAAATCATACCTATTGTATTGGGGGGTAGTCAAGATTTAACGTATTCAAATTATCGTGCATATGACAATATAATTCCAATGGTAAATATTGTGAATGTTGATAGTAATTTTGATCTTGGAGATTCATCTTTACCCATTAAAAGTAACAGTTATCTTGGAAAAATCATTTTAGAACAACCTTATAATCTCTTCAATTATTCCACAATTGGCTATCAAACATATTTCAACTCACAGGAAGAAATAGACCTAATGCATACTCTTTATTTTGAGGCTTATAGACTGGGCGAAGTTTCTAATAACATCACGCTTGTTGAACCGGTTATGCGCGACGCCCATATTGTAAGTTTGGATTTAAAGTCTGTTAAGGCGTCTGAAGTAAGTTCGAAACAATCCCATTCACCGAATGGCCTAAACGGTAAGGATATTTGTGCCATATCACGGTATGCCGGAATTAGTAACAAAGTATCCTCATTTGGTATTTATGAATATAAACCATCAACTAATGATGTTACAGCCATGTTAATAGCTCAAATTATTTGGTATTTTATAGAGGGAGTAAATTGTAGACTTAAAGATGACGATTTTAAAGATGACAGCAATTATCAAAAATTTAATGTACTCATCGATAATGAGGAGTTAATATTTTATAAAAGTATAAAAACAGGTCGTTGGTGGATAGAAATTCCATTTTTACCAGATGTTAATAATAAATTAAAAAATCATACGTTATTACCTTGCACTCACGAAGATTATATGGAAGCAAGCCACGGTAAAATACCTGAGAGGTGGTATAAAGCTTATAAGAAGAATAGCTTCTGAGTACGTGTTTACTTTCAGCTTTAATGCGCATTTCATCGATGAAATGTATTTTTTTTAGGATGAAATGCAAAAAAAGTGCAAAAAAAATTGTTTTTTTGAAAATATATAAATATGTTTACAGCCTTGAAATTAATTAACAACACCATTTGATGTTAAAATTTCAAAAAAAATGACTAAATAATTTAACCTCGAGTTTATATGAACATGAAGAAGTTTGCTTTATTAACTGCTGTTTTAGCTCTTTTATTAAGTTGCCACTCTGGAGACAGGGGAGAACTTGTAGGAGTTAAAGGAAAGAAATGGCATCCTGAAAAGCCTTATGGTATGACGTTAGTTCCTGGTGGAGCCTTTATTATGGGTAAATCGGACGATGATTTAGCTGGTGTGCAAGATGCACCTACAAGGACGGCTACTGTTAGAGCGTTTTATATGGATGAGACTGAAATCACGAACAGTGAATATAGACAGTTTGTATATTGGGTAAGAGACTCAATAATAAGAACCAAACTGGCTATTTTGGCTGATGAGATTGGAATGACACCTGACGATGGGGGTATTGGAGAGTATGCGTTTAAAGATGCTGATACGGCCAATATGAGCGTGTATGAAAAATATATGATCGATAACTATAGTGGTTTAGGCCCTACAGGTTATGAAGGTAGAAAACTCAATAAGGACATCGATATAATTTTTGATGTTAATGAATATCCAGATGAGTACTATGTTGAAGTCATGGATACCATGTATTTGCCAATAGAAGAGTCCTATAATGGAATGCGTACGTGGGATGTCCATAAATTTAAATTTCATTATACCTATATGGATTTCCAAAAAGCAGCAAAAAATAGAAATTTAAGACGTAGAGATGTGATCAATACCGAAGAAATTGAAATATATCCAGATACTACTGCCTGGATTAGGGATTTCTCTTATTCGTATAACGAGCCTATGCACAACGATTATTTTTGGCACGATGCCTATGGTGATTATCCCGTAGTAGGTGTGTCATGGAAGCAAGCAAATGCATTTTGTCAATGGCGTACCCTTTATAAAAATGGTGATCAAAAGCAACGCGGTAAACAGTTTGTGAACTCGTTTAGATTACCATCAGAAGCTGAATGGGAATATGCCGCACGTGGCGGATTGCAAGGAGCAACATATCCTTGGGGAGGTCCATACATTAAAAACGACCGAGGTTGTTTTATGGCTAACTTCAAACCATTGCGTGGAGATTATGCTGCAGATCAAGCCTTATATACGGTTGAGGCAGATGCTTACGAACCCAATGATTTCAACCTATATAATATGGCAGGAAATGTTTCAGAATGGGTTCAAGGATCATATGATCCGGGATCTTATGAAATTTCTGCAACCTTTAACCCAAGTGTTAATGACCCTAATAATCAACGTAAAGTTGTGCGTGGAGGATCGTGGAAAGATGTTGCTTACTTCTTACAAGTGAGTTCAAGAGACTATGAATATCAAGATTCAGCGCGTAGTTATATCGGTTTTAGAACCGTACAGGATTATATGGGAACCGAAGTAACCAAAAATGCTAAAAACAAATAAAAATTAAATTAAACAACAATTAAATATTAACCTACTTAAGTATTTTTAACTTAAACTAAAAACAACAAATTATGGCACAATCAAGAGCAAGTAAGAGGTTTATGAACATGGCTTACGGATTTGGAGCATCAATCGTTATTATTGGAGCTTTATTTAAAATTATTCATTTTGAAATTGGACCCCTAACTGGTAACGTAATGTTATCAATCGGTTTAGTTACCGAAGCAATTATCTTTGCGATATCTGCATTTGAACCTGTAGATGATGATTTAGACTGGTCTTTAGTATATCCAGAATTAGCTGGAGGATCAAAATCAAATAAGGAATCTAAAAATCCAGAAGGACTACTATCCAAAAAATTGGATGAATTACTTAAAGACGCCAAAATTGATGGTGAATTAATGGCTAGCCTGGGAGAAAGCATCAAAAATTTTGAAGGTGCTGCTAAAAACATGGCACCTACGGCCGATTCGATGAATGCAACTAAAAAATATAGTGAAGAGCTATCATTGGCTGCTGCTCAAATGGAATCTTTGAACAGTCTTTATAAAGTCCAATTAGAAAGTGTAAATAAACAAGCTACTATTAATGAAGAAGCAGTTGAAAATGCAACTAAATTAAAAGAGCAAATGCAGTCTTTAGCATCTAACCTATCGTCCTTAAATGGTGTATATGGTGGAATGTTATCTGCAATGAGCAAGAATAATTAGTTTTTAAATAAACCAAATCGAATTAATTAACCACAAAAACTAGTTAAATATGGCAGCAGGAAAATTATCTGCAAGGCAGAGAATGATAAACTTGATGTATTTGATCTTCATTGCGATGTTAGCATTGAATATGTCAAAAGAAGTGCTTTCAGCATTTGGATTAATGAACGAAAAACTAACCGAATCAAATTCGGCCTCAACCGAAAGGAATGCGGCGTTTATGGCAAGTTTAGAGCAACAGGCTATTGATCAACCTGAAAAATATAAACCATTAAAGGCACAAGCCGATCAAATTTCAAGTTTGGCTAGTGAATTCAATACTTATCTCACAGACCTTAAAGCAAAAATGAACGCTACGGTTGAAGATCCTCGAGATTATGAGATTATGGATAAAGGAGATTATTTGGACGAACATTTCTTTAAAGGTGACAAATTGAAACCTGAAGGGGAAGCATTTTTAAAACAAATTAATGATTTTAGAGTTGGTGTGATTGATGTATTGGCAGAAAGTCCACAATTTGCTAATATATCAGAGGATGTTAAGACCAAATTTAAAACGGATCCTGAAAAAAATCGAGATGGTAATTCAATAGATTGGTTAGATTATCACTTCAAGGGCTTTCCTTTAGTGGCATCATTGACTAAAATGACCCAATTGCAAGCAGATATTAAAACTACTGAATCAGAGGTGTTGTCAGCCATGTCTAGAGGTGTTTTGACTAATGAAGTTTCATTTAAAAATTATGGAACCTTATTGCAAACTAAAAAATCAGCATTTTTTAATGGTGAAACCTTTGACGGAGAAATTGTTCTAGGAAGAACAGATAATTCTACCAGACCAAATAAAGTGGATTTAACCTTGGATGGTAGACCTTTAAAAGAAACGACGGACTATACCATTGAAGGTGGTAAAGTAAAACTTAACGTCAATGCAGGAAGTGTAGGAGAACATAAAATTAAAGGTAATTTAATATTTAATGAAAATGGTGATGAGCGGGAAGTGCCTGTTGAACAAACATTCATGACCGTGCCTAAACCAAATTCGGCAACAATTTCTGCCGATAAAATGAATGTGGTATATCGTGGTGTAACAAACCCGATGACTATTTCGTTTGCTGGTATTCCAGATAATTTGGTTAACGCAAGTGGAGCTGGCTTAAGTAAAGGTTCTGGAGTTGGAAAATACAATATGAACCCAACTACTGGTAGGGAAGTGGTGATTAATGTCACCGGAAAACTTCCTGATGGATCACCCGTGAGCGATAGAGCAACCTTTAGGATTAAAGATATTCCAAAACCTTCGGGAACCATTGCAGGTCAAATAGACAATGCAAAACTCCCTAAAAACACCGTTGAAATTGCAACTATTGGTGCGGTGTTGGAAGATTTTGATTTTGAATTGCCAATCCAAGTAACATCATTTAAAATTAAAGTACCTGGACAACCATCGGTTGAAGTAAATGGTACAAAGTTAAATGAACAAGCTAAATCTGCTTTGCGTAAAGCAAGACGTGGTGATGGAATTCAGATATTTGATATTAAAGCACAAATTCAAAATAATGCGTCCTACAAACTAAAAGGTGTATCACCTGTATTTGTAGAATTAACCAACTAATATAATTTTGTGTTAATAAGGACGTTAACGTATAAGAAGGCTTTGTCCCTAATAAAAATGTAAGAAGATGAATTTAAAAAGTTTTTTATTGACCCTTGCTGGAGTTTTTGTAATCACAGGTTCGTTTGCTCAGGCAAATATACTAAACGCAAAAAACCCAAAAGAGATAGGCGTTAAAACTGAAGCCCAATTAGCTTTGGATAACGACAAACCCTTGGAATATGGTTATGTTGATGATAGGGACATCTTGTTCTCTAAAGTAACTTGGGAAAAAGTAGTCCTTGATGAGCGTGCCAATTTTCCTTTATACTTTCCTGTGGACACCAATAACATTGGTAGAAACAGACGTTCACTGTTTGATGTATTGGTAAAAGCCGTCAGAGAAGGAACGATTAAAAATATGTATGACGATTCTTATTTTACAACCAAGTTGACCGTAAAAGATCTTGGCCCAAGAATCTCTAAAATTGACACTTTGGATATTGGCATCGAACAATACAATGCTGAAGGTTTTGTCTCTCCCGAATATATTATTAAGAGAGATATTCAGGCCTATGATATCAGTGCTTATTTTATAAAAGGATTATGGTATTTTGACAAGCGACTTGGCGAATTAAGGTACAGACTTTTAGGTATTGCACCAGCTTCTCCAGATGTCAACTTTATTGATACTGAAGATGAGGCCAACAAACAACCTATTGCGCTATTTTGGATTTTCTTTCCAGAGGCAAGAGAGGTGTTACATGAAGCCAAATCATTTAATGATAAGAATAGTGCCATGGCCGTGTCATTCGACCATTTGCTAAATTCTAGACGATTCAATGGTTATATGTACAAAGAAGAAAATGTATATGGCGACAGGCAAGTAAGCGAATATGTTTCCGATAATGCCTTAATGCAACTCTTGGAATCTGATCGAATTAAGGAAAAGATTCGTAATTTTGAAATGGATATGTGGTCTTATTAATTAGACCTTAGTATATAAAATTAAATGCCCACTACAACAGTGGGCGTTTTTTTTTACTGCGATTCGCCAAACCTTATGATGCCTTAATCAATTATAATTTGTTCTATTTTTGCAACAATGAAACAAGTGGATTATATCATTGTGGGTTGTGGATTGGCAGGTATTGCCTTTTGTGAGCAGTTAAGAGTCCATAAAAAGTCGTTTTTGGTTTTTGACAATTCGTCCCAACAATCCTCATCAGTAGCCGTTGGTATGTACAACCCTGTGGTTTTAAAACGATTTACCGAGGTTTGGAAAGCTAAAGAATTATTAAATTTTGCCCTTCTAAAATATAAAGCTTTGGAACAATTGCTTCATATTACTTTAGATCATAAGCTACCCGTTTATAGA
>JBBKXS010000319.1:0-5789 GCA_037969605.1 Flavobacteriaceae bacterium | reverse complement strand
AGTCTTCTGTGTTTATTCCAATAGCAATGACTTTAGAGCCTAACTTTTCAATAATTTCAATTTCTGATTCTACTGATGGGATTTCACCCCAATTTGGGTCATGGTCAAAGTGTTTACGTTTAGGAGCAAACATCAAAACGGTATATTTTGCATTACCAGAAATAAACAGTTCTATGCCACAGGGTCCACTTGGGTTTCTTAATGAGGACTGTCCTTCTATAAAAATCAGGTCTGGTTGAACAGCTTTCCAGCATTCTACGATGGAGTTTTCAAGTTCCCCGGAAACAAAATCGTTTAAGGTGGAGTCAAAAATGAAACCATATTTACCACCTTGAAGCCATCCAGTCTGGCCTGTGTAAATCATTTCAGATTTTATTTGGTTTGCATTACATTCTTGGGTTAACATCCTTGCAGTGGTTCTTTTACCCATGGCACAATCCATTCCTACAACAGCTATAATTGGAGCCTTTACTTTATAGACTTCTCCGGTCCAGAAGCTAAGTTGCGCTCGGGTTTTTGGTTTTCTGATATCAATTAATTGAACATGATTGGCTTTTGCCATAGCCACCATATTTGGCATGTCATTTAAATGGTCATGAAGTCCATTAACAATGGATAGGCCAGAAGTTATAGCTTCTTCTATAATTTTAAGCATAGACTGGGGGAGTTTTCCTCCAACAGTAGCAATGCCAATAATTAAATAGTTTACACCTTCTAGTTGAGATAAAGCTAGATTAAGCGTTTTGAAAATTGGAATGTTTCTATGTTTTCCATCTAAAAGTATTCCTGCATCTTTACCTTGGTTTTGCTCATTATCAACAACCCCAACAATTGAAAAGCGATCTGTGCCTCTAATCAAACCGTGAGCAGTTTTGGCGTCAGAAGTATTTAAATAGCCATTTGTTAAAATGATTGCATTGTTCTTCATTTAATTTGAAATATATTTTAAAAAATCTAAAAATAGTATGTTTTGTTTACAGTTTTAGTTTGTGGTTTACTTTTAATTATTACCGCGTTTAACAAATGTACCTGAATAATTAGGCACTGATTTTTGATCTTGATAAACCAGTTTACCGTTAACCCAAACGTAGTATATCCCGGTAGAAAGTGATTTTGGATGTTCTATAGTGGCATTGTCAATAATGGTATCAGGATCAAACAATACAAGGTCTGCATAATAACCAGGAACAATTAATCCTCTTTCTGTTATTCCAGAGTTTTCAGCAGCAAGACTGGTCATTTTTTGAATGGCAGTTTCTAGTGGCATGAGTTTTTGTTCTCTCACATAAAGCCCTAAAACACGGGAAAATGCTCCATGACCACGAGGGTGACCACCCATGGTTCCATCGGTACAGATACTTGTATATGGCCATTTCATAAAATTACTGATGTCTTCTTCGCTCATTGACTTAGCTACAATAGTTGCACTTTCATCAGGTCCTGATGTCTCTCTAATAATGCGTAATAGACCTTCAGCTGGAGATTCATTATTTATATTGGCTATTTCGGTGACTGTTTTTCCTTCCCAAGCTCTATTTGGTGAATATCTCACCATAAAAGAAGCACTAGGATCAAACAGTTCTCGAGTTGCAAATTCAGCACTTGATAATTTTTCGAAATCTTTTTTCGGAAACAAAACCCGTGGGGTGGAGTTCCACATGGTGTATGGATATATATCTGCAGTAACATTAATACCGTCAAGTCGTGCCTGTTCCAATTGTCGTATAATTTTTGAGGAATTTCCCCACTTACTTCTCATAGCAATTTTAACATGAGTAACCTGAACAGGAATTTTAGCTAATCGGCCTATTTCAATGATTTCGTTTATAGATTCTTCTATGTGAATATCTTCACTTCTAATGTGACTGATGTAACGTCCTCCTTTTTCTGCAGCGATCTTGGATAACTCAACCACTTCATCTCTATTGCTATAAAAAGCTGCTTCGTACTCAAGCCCTGTACTCAGCCCAAGAGAGCCTTTGTCCATTTCTTTTGCAAGAATTATTTTCATAGAATCAATTTCAGACTCGGTTGCTTTACGATATAAATCGTCTTTCATGATCATTTCACGCAATGAAGCCTGACCAGTATAGCTTGCTATATTTATACTTACAGGAGATTTCTTTATTGAATTTATAATACTATCTATAGGAGTTGAATCACCATCCTGACCAACAATAATTGTTGTGATTCCTTGACTTGTAACTGCAATAGCTGACGGGTCTTCATCTAAGCCGCCAGCATGATGGCTATGGCTATCAATAAAACCTGGAGCAAGTACTTTTCCATTTCCATCAGTTACGTTTTCATTAGGGAAAGGAGTTAAATCTCCAATATCGCTAATACGATTATTCACAATACGAACATTTGCTGGAAAGGCTGCTAAACCTGTACCATCTATGACATTTACGTTCTTGATTAAATGTGTTGTTGGGAGTTCAATTGGTTTGCCTTCCCAAATATCTCTAACCAAAGATTGTGCTCTATAGTTTGATGAGTTGTCTAAAACTAATATGGTTTGGTTTTTATCGATATAGCGAATTATAATAGTTCCAAAACCAACCCAACCTCCGGTATGAGCGAGTGTTTTCCCTTTTTCGACTATCCTCCAGCCAAAACCATAGTTGGTTTCTTCTCCGTTATTAAGTCTTCCAGGAGAAATGGCTTCTTCAAAAGTAGATTGTTTGACTAATTTCTCAGTATATAATGCCTGATCCCATTTGTAAAGATCTTCAACAGAAGAATAGATGTTTCCATCACCAATAATACCATCAAATTGATTCAAGTCATTGAGCACAGGTTTTCCTCCTTCATATCGAAAGCCAAACACACGTGAAGGCGGATAGGATTTCATCATTAAGTTATATACATAAGTGTTCTTCATTTTAAGAGGTTCGGCGATGTATTGCTGAAAGAATTTATCAGCAGTAGTTCCTGAAACTTTTTCAATTACTGACCCTAAAGTAGTATAGTTGGTATTGCAATATTCCCATAGATCACCTGGTTGAAACACAAGTGCTGGTTTTTTTAAGGCTAATAACTCAAGCATTGATTTATTAGTAAGGGTTTCAAGAAGCGTCATATTGCCTTGGGCGATATCAAAATATTCAGGAAGCCCCGATGTTTGATTCATTAACTGCCGAATAGTAATGTTGTCATATGGAAAAATTGGCAAATATTTTTGTACGAGGTCATCATAATTCAGTTTGCCCTGTTCCTTTAGAATCATAATCATCATGGCATAAAATTGTTTTGAAACAGAAGCGAGGTTGAATGATGATGCCGTTGTTAATGGAGTCAATGTTTTCGGATTAGCAATGCCAAATGCTTTTTTATAAAGTATTTTTCCTTTTTCACCAATTAGCACTGAACCGTTAAAGAGTTGTCGCTGGTTTAAATAGGTAAGTACCGAATCGATTTTGGAAATTTTTTCTGCGTGTTGACTGAAGGTTACAAGTGGAATAAATAGTAGAAGAAAGAAAAGGTTTTTCATAAATTTATTTAATTTGAATTGACATAATATAGCACCTTTTTTTTTTGAACTATATTACTGTTGACGGTTAAAGTTAATGTAGAAATCTTCCAAATTAGCTACTGAAGCATGATTAGCAATGAGATATATTTCCATCCATATTTTGTGTTTTGTTTAATTGTATTTGTAAAATAGGCAGGCAAAAATATATTTCTTCTATTATTCCTGTTTTTTGAAGTTTAACAAACGATACATAATTACAGCAGCTCTTTTAGCCTGAATTGAAATATAGTTAAGGTTACCAGTTTCATTAACTGTATGATCATTTGAACCACCTGTTAAGCCTAATCCATCAATAGCCATGTCAACATAACCGGATGTGAAAGATATATCTGCAGCGCCAGCGTTACGTGGATTTACAGCTGTAACTTCTCCAAAACCTAAATCTTGGCTTACTTTATTATAATACTCTAATAAAGTTTTGTTTCCACTTGTAGATGCCAATGGCGGGTAAGCTCCCGCACCAAATGTGAGTTCGGCTTTAGTTTTTGGGTAATTTTTAGTGATAACAGAAGTCATTAATGTTTTTGCTTTTTGTAATTGTTCCGGTGAAGTAGCGCGTAAATCGCCATGTACAATAGCCTCTTGAGCAACTACATTGCTTTTACCAAAAGCTTTTCCTCCAGCCTGATCTTTATCGAGTTCTAAAGAGGTGCCTCCTAAGATAAAGCCCGGATTGAACGTTAAATTTTCTTCATTTGAAAGTTGTAAATAAAATTCGTTTAATATGCGTGATGCTTCATATATGGCTCCAACACCAATGGTTTCTGTAAATATTTGTGATGAATGTGCTGGATTACCGAAAACTTTGAGTTGCCAATCGGCAGAACCTCGACGGGAAATCACGATGGTTTTGGGATTATTGTCTCCATTTTCAAAACCGAGAGCAATATCTGATCTTTGAGCAGCATCTATCAAATCTTTTTTTGAGAGCTCAATGGGATCTCCACTAGTTTCTTCATCACCTGTCATAATAATTTCTATTGACATGTTGTCTAAAACACCAGCTTCTTTTAACGCCTTCATGGCCAAGATAATGATAACATCACCACCTTTCATGTCTGATACTCCAGGGCCGTTCATGATAGAGTCGTTAAGCATTTTATAGCTCTGAAACGGACTGTCTGGTTCGAAAACCGTATCGAGATGTCCTATTAAAAGAAATTTTGGTCCTTCTTGACCTGTTCGTTTTGCAATTAAATGTCCTGCACGTCCAAAAGATTCCCCAGATGTTAATTGTGTTTCAAAACCCAGTTTGTCTAATTCTTTTTTAAAGAGTTCTCCAACTTTTTTGACACCATCAAAATTCATAGTTCCACTGTTGATGTTTACAGCTTCCTTTAATAAATTTAAAGATGCTTCATTATGATGGTCAACAGATTTTAGAATCTTGCGTTCAATATTGTTTTGTTGTGCTTGAGAAACAACAGATAAACACAACATGAAAATTATTAAAATGCTTTGCAGTTTATTTTTAAAAATCATGATGCTAGTTTAATGAAAAAGAATCTCCAGATAGGTATATGTCCATAGTAATTCCTTGAGCACCTAGTTTTTCATTAAACCTTTTTGAGGAATGCTCTGGGTTTTTAAAAACAATGACTTGAGATTCACCAACGACTTCAATGGTATCACCTTTTACTAAAATTGCTGTAGATTCATCAATGCCAATCCCTGTCATATTTGGAAATTCTATAATAGCGCTTATTAAACGATTATATCGACTTCTCTTAACAAAATGTTGGTCGATGATAACGTTGGTTATCAACCCCAACCCCGTTTTGGTTTCGATGTTTTCGGCTTCAATATTTCGAAATGTCGATGAATATTCAGGATGTTTCAATTCGTTTCCAGTAATCATAATTTTACTCATAACCGCAGCTCCTGCACTTGTACCTCCAACCAGACTTCCATTTTGATACGCTTCATGAATAGCTTTTTCTATAGCTGTTCCTTCAACCACATTCATAAATCTGCTTTGATCGCCACCTGAAATATAGATGAGTTTTGCGTTTTTTATAGAGTCTAATTTTGTTTTGGTCAATTTTTCATCTTTTACAAATTGTAACCCATAAATGTCCTTTATTCCTAATTTTGTAAACTGGATTTTTGCATAGTAAACTGAAGAATCTGGTTCTATACTAGACATTGGTAAAACAATGCCATAACCTCCTTTATCTAACCCAGATTCTTTAACAATTCGGTCCACCATAGATAGCGACCTAGAGCCACCACCTATAATGAACAACTTTCCAGT
>JBBKXS010000318.1:0-2708 GCA_037969605.1 Flavobacteriaceae bacterium | reverse complement strand
CTATGACCTCATCAGTTGCGACAATGAGTTCATCTGATGTAGGGAATACCTCAACCTCAAATGACTCCTTTTTGTATTGGTATTGTTTAATATAAGACTCTATTTTTGGAGAGAATTTTGTTAAATGGGCATATACCGATGTATAACCATTTGGGTGCGTAACATACAATGCTTTGCCATAGCCAAAAAAGGAAATTTTTATTCTACTTATATAACCTTGGGCTGTAGTATAGACATTCAAGCCTTGACGCTCTTGCGTTTTAATATCAATCCCAGAATGAAAATGATTGGATCGAAGTTCAGCAAAATTACCAGCCAATATTAACGGAATATCTAATGGGCTTCTAAAATAATCTTGAGGGTATTCCACTTGGGAAAAACTAAATTGGGTAGATAAAAGGAATAAAATAAAATATTTCATATATAGAATTATGATGCTAAAATATTAATTTGGACAAAATCATCAAAGTATTGTTGATTAATTACCATAGATAGTGTGTTAGTTCAATACTATAATTAATAATTTGAAAATTTATTGTAAAACAATTGTGATTTTTCATTTGGTATGTTAACTTTGTTACATCAGTATTGAAATTTGTACATGAGTAAAATTGAAGATATTGTCGATTCTTTAGAGAATAAAATTAGTAAGGTTTTACATAAACTTGAAGTTTTAAAACAAACAAATACTAAACTTTCACAAGATTTGGCAATGCAGCAACAAAAATACCTTCAGCAACAAGAAGAAATGAGTTCTTGGGTTGAAAAATATGATTCACTCAAAATTGCAAATTCATTACTTGGCAGTGATGATAATAATAAAGAAACCAAGCTCAAAATAAATGCATTAATTAGGGATATTGATCATTGTATAGCTCAACTATCTGAATAATGTTAAAATAGGTTTATGGCAGAACAGCTTAAAATAAAGCTTTCAATAGCTAACCGAGTGTATCCTTTAACGATAGAACCAAGTCAAGAAGAAGGATTGCGAAAAGCAGCGAAAAAAATTGAGGCCATGATATCACAGTTTGAGCAAAATTATTCTGTAAGGGATAAGCAAGATGTATTAGCCATGTGTGCTTTACAATTTGCCTCACTTGTAGAACAAAAGTCAATAGATAAAGAGTATGTTAATGAAGGGGTTCAGACCAGATTAGAAGCATTGGACGAACTTTTACATTCACATTTAAGCTCATAACGTTCTTTAAAATAAAACAAAGGTTACTGCCTGCATTAGTTATTTTTTTTGATAAACTCAACGTTAATTCTTTAAAAAGGGTGAGTTTAAGTTGTAAAACCGAGCTGTCTTAGAACAGATTGTTGATCAGCTTGTTAGCCCTAAACTTGTATTTAAGGAGTTTATACAAAATTCGAAACTGATGTAGGCTTTTTTTATACATAAACACTAACTAAACATGGAACAGAACACAATTTTAATGATTGTTGGAGGACTGGTATTAGGCACAATACTAGGATATATTTTGGCGAAAATATTAGAAAAAAATAATGCGTCTAAATTGATAAAAGATGCTAAAAATGAAGCAAACTCAATTATAAAAGAAGCCAAAATTGATGGTGAAAACTTACGAAAAGAAAAAGAACTAAAGGCAAAAGAAAAGTTTATTGAGCTTAAGGCTGAGCATGAAAAGGTGATTTTTTCTCGCGATAAAAAAATGGCTGAAGCTGAAAAACGAACTCGGGATAAAGAGTCCCAAGTATCTAATGAACTTGCTAGAAACATTAAGGTAAATAAGGATATTGAAGATAAAATCAAGGATTATGATTTTAAATTGGAATTTCTTGAAAAGAAAAAGGATGAGCTTGACAAAGCGCACAAAAGTCAAATCAAGCAGCTTGAGGTGATTTCAGCTCTTTCAGCCGAAGATGCCAAAGCACAGCTCGTTGAATCCCTTAAAAACGAGGCCAAGGCAGACGCCATGGCCTTTATTCAGGGTCATCTTGAAGAAGCTAAACTTACCGCACAGCAAGATGCCAAAAAAATCATTATTAACACTATACAACGTATTGGGACAGAAGAAGCCATAGATAACTGCGTTTCTGTATTCAATATTGAATCTGATGACGTAAAAGGACGTATCATAGGTCGTGAAGGTCGGAATATTAGGGCTATTGAAGCTGCCACAGGAGTAGAAATTATTGTGGACGATACGCCAGAAGCCATTATACTTTCATGCTTTGATTCTGTTAGGAGGGAAGTGGCTCGGTTGTCCTTGCATAAATTGGTCACAGATGGAAGAATCCATCCTGCACGAATTGAAGAAATTGTTGAAAAAACACAAAAACAGATTGAACAGGAAATCATAGAAGTTGGTAAACGTACGGTTATCGATCTAGGAATTCATGGTTTACACCCTGAACTCATTAAACTGATTGGGCGTATGAAATACCGATCATCTTATGGTCAAAACTTATTACAACATTCACGTGAAGTGGCCAAACTTTGTGGTGTCATGGCTGCAGAATTAGGATTGAATTCCAAATTGGCCAAACGTGCTGGTTTATTACATGATATAGGTAAAGTCCCAGATTCGGAAGCAGACATGGAAACTCCACATGCTATTTTAGGCATGCAATGGGCAGAAAAATATGGTGAGAAACCAGAAATATGTAATGCCATTGGAGCGCATCATGATGAAATTGAAATGACCACATTGCTCTCGCCAATTGTTCAGGTTTGTGATGCG
>JBBKXS010000317.1:0-5853 GCA_037969605.1 Flavobacteriaceae bacterium | reverse complement strand
GACCTCTTCATAAGACCTTGCCTCCCAAGCAATGGCCAAAACATTTCCATTGGGCAAAACAGCAATATCATGATGTGCCAAATGGTCCTCGTCGGCATATTCAAAATCCCACAACATTTTGCTGTCCCAACTTATTTTTTGGATTCTACCGGCCTCACCTCCCCCGGCGAAGACAGGAAAATCAGGGTCAAACGAAAGACAGCTAATTGACCCATCATCATTTAAATAGGGGCTTAAAATACCATAATTGCCTTTCCATTCATGAACCACTTCACCCTTTCGGTTAATAAGATAAATAGATGCTGAATTTGTGGGTACGAACATGACATAACCCTCTGTTAAGTTATCAGAGGTTTTGGTAATTCCTCTTGGAATGTAATGGCCAAACATATTTCTATCCTTTTTTTCTGGTGGTTGGGCAAAAGCATTCTGAAAAGTGAAATTAAAAAGGACTAAATAGGCGATTAAAATGGCTGGAAATTGATTACATTTTTTCATTAGGAAAATATTACTTGTTTGTTTTAAAATTTATTACGGTTTATTATTGCTCCTTTTTCTCTTCTTCTTCTTTAGGAGGCATTTTGAAAATTGGAGGTTGCGGGTCTAAAGGAACCAAAGTTTTGTCCTTTAATGCAGGATGTTCTGTAGGAATAAAATTAGACCTAAAACTTGAATAATTCCATCCATCATATGGTAGTGGGTCTCCGTTAGGTTTATGTATATTTCCTCTAAATTGGTTCAAAAATTCCCAAACAATATCGCCTTGTGGTGTCACTTCAAAAAATCGCCCTTTTGGCCCTTCATTGATAAAGGTATTGCCATTTTTTATACGTTGTGCACCCGATACGTAAGGGGCGTGTAAAGACATGGTGTCTTTCGCAACATATTTCCAATTAGGTTTATCGGGGCCATAACGCTTATTTTCTAATAGCGCATAATGACCTTCTTTTTCAACAAAAGGTTTTATTTCGAAAATTGCAGAGTAGTTTAAACTATCGCGACCTAGTGGGATATTATTGTTAAAAAGCGTAAGATTTCCTGCTCCAGGATGCCCTTTTTCAATCCAACGCACATCATGTTGGCTAAAGGTTTGTTGATCGGTTGAATCGCCTTGGCGGTAATTTTTAGGATTGCCCCAACGGTATAAAAAATCACCACCTTTCCCCCAACGCCCACCAGAATGACTAGCTGCTTCTTTAGAACTAGTACTATGGTCAATGATATAAATTTCACCCAAATAATATGAACTAAATGCAATTTGATCTAATTCTTCGTTGTAGTTTACTGCATTTAGATGATAAACATCAGAACCATCATTATAAATAGTAGTGTTTCTTCCTACTTTATTTTGTGCTCTCAAAATATCTAAACTATCTTGAGTAATAGGTTTGTGCAATTTTTTACCAGCATTAAAATCCAATAATTCTGGATGTGCACCAACATCTCCATTATTGTCTTTTTCAGGATCGAAATCTTGAATTAAATGATCCCAAATATGCCATTCCCAAACCACTTTGCCATGTGTTTTATCCAAGGGTTCAATCTCAACTATTTTTGAGGTCCAAAGACCGGCTTTGGGAATCAAATCTGGCTTTCTACCTCCTTGCAATACCTCATCTGCAGTTTTCGCTTCCCAAGCAATAGCCAAAACATTGCCATTGGGCATTACGGCAATATCGTGATGAACATGTTCTTTTTCGTTAGCATATTCAAAATCCCATAACATTTTACTGTCCCAACTAATTTTTTGTATTCGACCTGCCATACCTCCACCTTCAAATACAGGAAAATCTAAATCTGTAGCTAGTGTGGTTATAGATCCATCATCGTTCAAATACGGGCTTCCAACCTCATAATTCCCTTTCCATTCATGCACAATTTCTCCCTTACGATTCATAAGATAAACCGATGCCGAAATTGGTGGAGAATACAAGATATATCCTTCTGCAAGGTTATCTGAAGTTTTTGTAAGTCCTCTTGGGATATATAGGCCAAGAAAGTTTTCCTTTTTTTTCTCATCTTGAGCCAAAGATTTTTGAAAACTAAAATTAGATAGGATTAAAAAAGCAATTAGGCAGGCGGGAAAATGGATCCGTTTTTTCATTAACTAGGTTTTAGCTGGTTGGTATACCATAAAACAACAGGTTAAAAAAGTAAATCTTGGGCTATACTTTAAAAGTACTGAACGATTTTTCGTACTAATTGACTAAAATAAAATATTTTTTCGATATACTATTATCTTTAATACTAAAAGTATTAATTACCAGCCTACAATTAGCGCCTTAAAGAAGGTTATTACTGAATGATCACGTTAAAATAAAAACTTCTTGGGTAAAAACATTGTCGGTCATCGCAGGCTTGATAATACAAAAAGCCCTTTAAATTAGGTATTTTGCTGGAAGAGGGTTCTTTTTTCAACTGTAATGTGACCTCCAAATCTTTGCTCAGTACCTCACATTTCAAGTCTCCCAGAAGCAGATTTTCCCGTTGGGTCTTAGAAAATTGATAATCTAATATTTTATAACCATTGGGTGTCTCAAAATGGATTTCTGTGGGAATTAAATTGTTGTCAAAAATCTTTTCAGATTGAATATGGAAGTTCTCAAGAATTTCAAAAGGCAATACTATTGTTATTTGTTCTCCATTAACTGAAACTTTAACATCTTCATTTTTAAAATCAACAAATTGCTTATCCTGAACAGAAAACAATGTAATAAAACAAAGTATTATTAAACTAGAGCAATTCATCCAAAAGTTTTTTTAACTCTTTTAATTCTGCGTCAAAATTTTTGGAATCCAAAAGTGACATAAATTGAATATTTCCTTCTGGGTCAATTAAAATATTGGACGCTAGCATAACCTCGTCTCTAGATAAATCTGGCAACACATCTTTTGGGGCGAAAGATGCTGCCACATAACCGTCAGCATCAAGCAAGATTGGAAATGTCAAATTATATTTCTTTTGTAATTTTTCTTCAACCAATTCCTTGGATTCTTTGACATCCATAAGCAAAACAGCTACATTTTTATCTTTGTAATTCTGGAATAGCGCTTCCAAATGTGGCGCTTCAGCATTACAAAACGGACACCAAGTTGTGGCAATATGAAGTACCACAAATTTTCCTTTAAAATCTTTGAGGTTAATCTCTTTGCCTTCTAAAGTTGGGAGAGAAAAATCAGGAGCCTTGATAGCATTTTCTATAATATTTGTGGTTTGAGTATCATTAACAGATTGTTTGCAACCTACAATTAATAGAAAGCTTATCACCATTAAGACTTTACCTACCGATGGTTTAATTTTTGTATTCATCATTATCGAATTTAAATTTGATTAGTTAACCTATCCAATTGCTGAACCAAATTTATAATAAATTGTTTTTCAATACTTTATAAAATTGCTAAATTGTTTTTGATTGATGAAATTTAGTCATATTATGATATTTCGTTAATCAATTTACGAAATTTCGGGCATTTTATTTTAAATCTATGCGATTATCTGTCCTCTAAAAGTCCCAACAAAAGAATAAATAAAAGTCAAATTTATCATACCTTTAAATGTGATTAATTTTGAACTATGAAAAATTATTTTTTTATCCTCTTTTTTGGCTCGAACATCATGGTCCATACTTTACTTGTTCCAATAACAAATGGAGATTTTAAATTGATAACCTATAAAGCAGAAGATGGCGGCATTATTGAAGCCTCTTTATTTGAAAGTGGCAAAGATATGGCGGTAATTTTTGCACATGGCGCAATATTCAATAAAGAAAGTTGGTATTTTATGGCTGAAAAATTACAATCCAATGGAGTGACTGCCCTATCTATTGATTTTAGGGGCTATGGCAATAGTAAAAAAGGTAGCTCAGACAATATGGCTTTGGACATTTTGGGGGCCATAGAATATTTAAAAAAGCAAGGTTTTAAGAGCATTGCCCTTGTTGGAGGAAGTATGGGTGGAGCGGCCATTTTGGATGCCTTGGAAATAAAAACAGATGATGCAATAAAAAAAGTCGTGTTGCTGTCTCCTGCAGGTAGCAATGGTATTACCAGCAACACTTTGGAAAAACTGTTTGTTGTTTCAGAAGATGAAGGGTTTTACGCCAGAGTGAAAACTGCCTTCGACACTTCGACCCAACCCAAACAGCTTAAGGTATACAAAGGATCCTATCATGCACAGCATATGTTCAAATCGGATTATGCCAATGAATTGACAGATTTAATTATCGAGTTTGTTATGAATTAACCTTGATTATATTTCTAATGTTTTGTTTTTATCATAAAAACTCAATTCAACTAAAAAGAGATTCCTACAACGAATTAGTTGAGATTTGTCAATTTTTTTCATTATATTTCAATTACTATTAACATACTTCATTGGAAGTGTTAATTCTAAAACTTTAAATCTTCCCCATTCTTAAACAATAGAATATACTTCTAGGGAGTAAAAAAATTCAAAGCTATGAAAAGATTGTTTAATTTAACAAAAGGCATCCTTATGCTCTTAACTTTGGGAATTTCCCAAATAGGATGCTCCAACGAACCCATTCTTGATTTTCAAGAAGCATCACTAAAAACTTCCATTTCGGAAAAATCTAGTGCCCGAAATGGCACGCAGTTTCATTTCAATACTTCCCTAAATGGAAAAAATGAGGTCCCCGAAAGAGACACTGAAGCTGTTGGGCAAGCGATTGTGACCATTAGCAAGGATGGATCCAGTGTTCACTACAAAGTAATCGTCGCTAACCTTGAAAATGCAGCAGCAGCCCATTTTCATATGGCACCAGCAGGAACAAATGGAGGAGTGGTAAGAGGTATTTTTCAAAACTCCAATCCATCCGGCACGACGAAAGGTATTTTGGCTGAAGGTGATGTCACCGCCGCCGATTTGGTTGGCGCCCTAGCTGGAAATCTTCCTGGGTTTATTGAAGCTTTAAGAAGTGGAAATATCTATGTCAATGTGCATACACCAGCTTATCCAGGAGGAGAAATTAGAGGCCAATTATAAAAGCATGAAATATTTTTAATTGGATACTTCCAAAAACAGGAAGTATCCAATTTTAATCAAGTTTATTTTATCAGAATCTTTTTAGTCAAAAGTCCATTGGTTGTTTGTAGCTTAAGCACATAGATGCCATTATCAATGCTAATAGGTATGGTGTTTTCTCTAGACTTAATTTCTGAAGATGTTATTTTTTGTCCTACAAAATCATAAATGTCAACATTTGAAGCTATGGTATCTGGTTGCAATAAAATGTTCAATTCTGAAGCCTTTGAATCATAATAAACTGAAAATTCATCAATTATTTTAACTTCATCAGTAGATGATAACCTATGCTGGTTGGACTGAAAAACCAATTCAAATCTGTTACTATAGACACCTGCTTCAAGATAAGCTTTAAAAGGCTTTTCATTGATTTGATAGGTTTGACCGGTGGCCTTATCCATAATATAAAGGCCAAGATTTGGATCGATATTTTCAAAACTATCCAACTTAATTTTCACAGGGCCAGCTTCCTTAACAATTAACTCTAGTGGAAATTTTTGATTTTTATCAAAACTATTAACACCCTGAATTACAAACTTTCTTCCGTCAAAAACCCAATACATGTCTTCTTCATTGATGTCTGCCATAAAAGCATCATAACCTATATCAAATCCATTGGAAGCCTTTTCGTGCAAACCTATGGCTATTTGGCGATGGAAACCTGTTGGGGAATCATACATTAACCGAATGATTGGGTTGCTCTTTTTTGAACGGCTTACACTTGGTTTAGATGACCTCATAAACATGGAAAGCGTATCAACCGCTTCGGTAACAAAAGCTCGTTGGCTATTTTTAAACACAATGCTTCC
>JBBKXS010000316.1:0-2785 GCA_037969605.1 Flavobacteriaceae bacterium | reverse complement strand
ACATTTTTACCTGGCTATTTAAGAACCCCAGGATTTATTGGAACATTGAAACCAACGTTTGGTTATACTTTTGGAAGTCAAAGTGATATTAGGGATTTGGTAGCAAGAAATGGATGGCTAACCGTTTATCCAGATTTCAATCAACAATATACCGAAGTTACCAATCGCATTTTGGACGTTTCAGCAAATTTGGAGTTAATCAGTGATTTAAAAATTGATTTAACAGGAAGTAGAGCATATTCGCAAAATTTATCAGAGAGCTTTAATGCCGCCGATGATAATGGTGATGGCTATAGTGATGCCTATAACTCATTGATAAGAAATTCTTTTGGGAATTTCAATATTTCAACGGTTCTCATTAAAACTGCATTTAGCAAAAGCGATGAAATACAATCTGCAGCATTCAATGATTTCAGGGCAAATCGTTTAACTATTGCGAATAGGCTTGCTACGGATTATTATGGCAGTACGACCTATCCAACAGATGCTGAAGGTTTTCCAATAGGTTTTGGTAAAAATAATCAAGTTGTATTGTTACCCGCGTTTTTATCGGCGTATTCAGGACAAAGTGCCGACAAGGTCAAACTTTCTGCATTTAGGGATATTCCAATTCCAAATTGGCAGTTAAGGTATACAGGCTTCATGAAATTTAAATGGTTCAAAGATAAGTTCAAGCGCTTTTCTGTTACACATGGATATAGATCTAGTTATACTATTAATCAATTCAGAACCAATTTGGATTATGATTCTAACAATCCCGATATTTTGGATCAGGGAGGTAATTTTAAAAACGAAACCGTATTCAGTAACATCAATTTACAAGAACAATTTAGCCCATTGGTACGGGTAGACTTTGAAATGAAGAATTCTGTAAAAATATTGGCGGAAGTCAAAAAAGATAGAGTTTTATCGCTGAGTTTTGATAATAATTTACTCACAGAAATTCAAGGGAAAGAGTATATACTTGGCTTAGGTTATAGAATAAAGGACGTTAGGATTCGTTCAAAAATAGCAGGACCAAACCAAATTGTCAAGAGCGATTTAAATATGAAAGCTGATGTGTCTGTTAGGGACAATAAAACCATAATCCGATATTTGGATCTAGAAAACAATCAAGTTACTACTGGTCAAACCATTTGGGGAATCAAATATTCTGCGGATTATGCATTCAGCAAAAACTTGACCGGAATATTTTATTTTGACTACTCTTTCTCAGAATATGCCATTTCAACTGCATTCCCACAAACCACAATCCGATCTGGCTTTACATTAAGGTATAATTTTGGAAATTAAGTATTGATAATGACCATTTAAAAAATTACATTTGTCCCATTATAAATCATAGTATTGAAAATGAATATACCAGCCAATTTAAAATACACGAAAGACCATGAATGGGTAAAAGTTGAAGGAGATACGGTTACCGTTGGAATTACTGATTTTGCACAAGGTGAATTAGGCGATATTGTTTATGTTGAGGTTGAAACCGTTGATGAAACATTAGAAGCTGATGAAATTTTTGGAACAGTAGAAGCGGTTAAAACAGTATCCGATTTATTTTTACCAGTGTCAGGTGAAATCATTGAGTTTAATACTGTATTGGAAGATGAACCTGAAAAAGTAAATACCGATCCTTATGGAGAAGGTTGGATGATAAAAATCAAATGTTCTGATCTGTCTCAGTTTGATCATCTTTTGTCTGCAGAAGATTACAAAACGTTAGTTGGTGGCTAAACATTGGGCATTAATTTTACTACTATCCTATCTTTTTTTATTAACGGGTATAAGCCTTATAAACCTAGGGAAGTTGCCTTCTTTGGGATCTTCGTTTGACGATAAGATATTTCATTTTTTATCACATGCGTTATTAACTATTTTATGTTTTTACTATTTCAAAAAAACTAGGATTTCCAAACCTATAATGATATCCGCTTTTGTACCTATTTTTTATGGGATTACAATTGAATGGCTTCAGGGCATTTCATCTAATTTAAGGACATCAGATGGTTATGATGTTACGGCCAATGTTTTAGGAACAGTTTTTGCTATCTTATTGATAGTCATTTTAAAAAATGTGAAGTTAAAATAAAACAAACCCTTGCTTTTTTAACATTTTATTGGTTAATTTAGCATTCCTAAACTTTTTAAACTCATGGAACCGAAAAAACACACAAAAGCAGATGTAAGTAGAAATAGTTCAATTTATTTTGCTGTAGGACTTGCGTTAATGTTAGCGGTAACGTATTTAACAATCAATTATAAGACTTATGACAAGTCTAATATAGATATTGGACTTTTAAATATGGATCAAGAACTGGAGGAAGAAATTCCAATTACTGAACAAATTCAGACACCACCTCCACCACCTCCACCACCTGCGGCACCAGAGGTGATTGAAATTGTAGAAGACGAAGAAGAAGTTAAAGAAACCGTGATTGAATCGACCGAATCGAATCAAGAAGAAAAAATTGCCAAAGTAGAGGATATTGCAATTGAAGAAGTAGACGAAGATATTGAGGTTCCATTTTCAGTTATCGAAAACGTTCCTATTTTTCCTGGTTGCGAAAACGAAAAGGGCAATAATGCTAAAAAACAATGCATGTCGGATAAAATTGCTGAGTTTGTAAACAAAAAATTCAATACCGAATTGGCAGGCGATTTAGGATTGTCAGGAAGACAACGCATTAATGTGGTTTTTAAAATAAACAAAAATGGTGATATTACAGGAGTTCAGTCAAGAGCTCCACACCCAGCTTTAGAAAAAGAGGCTGCCAGAGTTATTAAT
>JBBKXS010000315.1:0-3350 GCA_037969605.1 Flavobacteriaceae bacterium | reverse complement strand
ATAGTTACCGGATCGTAATATCTATCTATAACGCGTTCCTTTAAAGGAATAATTCCATTATCGGTAATATTAATATGTTCGGGACAAACATCGGTACAACATTTAGTAATGTTACACATTCCTGAACCAAATTCATTTTTTAATTCTGGAATTCTATCTTCAATATCTAAAGGGTGCATTTCTAAACTTGCCACGCGAATCATAAATCGAGGGCCAACAAATTTGTCCTTTTTATCATGGTCACGAAGTACATGACAAACGTTTTGGCATAAATAACATTCTATGCATTTTCGAAATTCCTGAACGCGATCAACATCTTTTTGATACATGACATATCCGTTTTCCGTCTTGGATTCAGGAGCAAGTTTAACGGGCTTAATTCTTTTATTTTGAATATAATTCCAGGAAACATCGGTTACCAAATCCTTAATAATAGGAAAGGTTTTCATTGGAGTAATGGTTATGACCTCGTCTTCTTTATATTCGTTCATTCTTGTCATACACGAAAGCTTCGGTTTCCCATTGATTTCCATACTGCAAGATCCACATTTTCCAGCCTTACAATTCCATCGTACAGCAAGATCGTTAGCTTGATTCGCTTGAATTTTATGAATTACATCGAGCACAACCATGCCTTCCATAACTTCAACCTCGAAATTAACCAATTCGCCATTCTCATTGTCTCCTCTATAGATTCGAAATTTACGTTTTGCCATGGTCTATTAGATTACTTTCAAATACTGCTTTTATAATTTAATTTTTCGATTGTTTTCTTTCTTCTACAATTTCGTTTTCAAGGTCATCAATAGAAGATTCGGCAATGCGCACCAGTTCAGGATTTGGAATTGGGCGTTTTACTTTAATCAATTCCATATTACCATCAGATCCTTTTTTGGAAATAATATTATACTCAAGCCATTCCTTTTGTTCGCCTGGAAAATCAGACCGCGTATGCGCTCCCCTACTTTCTTCACGAAGTTTTGCAGCCTTGGCCACAGCCTCGGCAGTTATTAACAAGTTGCGTAAACCTAAAGCCTCGTGCCAACCTGGATTAAACTGACTTGCCCCTTTTGCCTTTACAGTTTTGTATTCCTCTTTAATTTTTTCTAACTGATTAATACCTTTTTCAAGCTCTTCTTTCGAGCGAATAATACCAACATTCACTTGCATATTTTGTTCCAACTGCTCGTGTAATAAATATGGATTAGCACCTTTTTCACGGTTTAAAATATCAGTAGCATTTCGAATTATTTTACTCGCTTGGTCTTTATCAATATTAGAATGTGCTTCCTTGCTTTTTGCATATTCAGAAGCATTTTTTCCGGCCAAATATCCAAAGACCAAAAGATCGGATAAGGAATTTCCCCCTAACCGATTGGCGCCATGCATTCCTGCTGCACATTCGCCACAAGCGAATAATCCGGGAACAGAGCTCATTGTTGTATTGGCATCTACACGAATTCCACCCATAAAATAATGACAAGTCGGGCCTACTTCCATGGGTTCCTTCGTAATATCTAATTCTGCCAAAACCTTAAATTGATGATACATAGAAGGCAATTTCTTCTTTATATCTTCAGCTGATCTTTCTGTGGCAATATTAAGATATGCTCCGCCATGTTTTGAACCCCTTCCGGCTTTAACCTCTTCATTAATTGCTCTCGCTACTACATCTCTGGTTAATAGTTCTGGTGGACGTCTTGCATTAGGGTCACCCGCAAGCCATCGCGCAGCTTCTTCTACTGTATCTGCAGTTTCCGAACGAAACCGTTCCGGAATATAATTGAACATAAATCGAGTGCCTTCACTATTTAATAGAATTCCGCCTTCTCCTCTTACACTCTCGGTAACTAAAATACCTTTCACAGATAAAGGCCACATCATTCCTGTAGGATGAAACTGATTAAATTCTAAATCCATAAGTTCCGCCCCTGCTTCATAAGCCAAAGCATAGCCATCACCTGTATATTCCCATGAATTTGACGTCACATCCCATGCTTTACCACCACCACCTGTTGCAAAAATGATGGACTTGGCTTTGAATATCGTAAAAGTTCCGGTTTCTCTCCACATACAGACTACACCACAAACTTCACCTTTTTCATTTTTTAGTAAATCCAAGGCTGTACATTCCATATAGGTTTCAATGCCTTGATGAATCCCATGGTCTTGCAGTGTTCGGATCATTTCCAATCCGGTGCGATCGCCAACATGTGCCAATCTGGGATATCTATGCCCACCAAAATTTCGTTGGTTTATCAATCCTTGTTTTGTGCGATCAAAAACGGCTCCCCATTCTTCCAAAAGTCGAACACGCTCCGGTGATAATTTAGCATGAAGTTCGGCCATACGCCAATCATTAAGAAATTTGCCACCTCTCATAGTATCCCGAAAATGGATTTTCCAGTGATCGCGTGCATCAACATTTCCAAGTGCCGCGGCCATTCCACCTTCAGCCATTACGGTATGCGCCTTTCCTAAAAGTGACTTCATAACAATACCGGTACTCATTCCGTGGCTCGAAGCTTCAATAGCTGCACTTAAACCTGCTCCACCTGCTCC
Source organism: Flavobacteriaceae bacterium (assembly GCA_037969605.1). Lineage (GTDB taxonomy): Bacteria > Bacteroidota > Bacteroidia > Flavobacteriales > Flavobacteriaceae > Geojedonia. The sequence goes on along the minus strand of JBBKXS010000315.1, from coordinate 788 downwards.
AACAATAAGAACATCATGTTCAATGGTTTTAATTTCTGATATGTCTAACATAAATTATTCATTTAAAAACTCCATGTATTTAGGTCGTTTATCAAACCCATTGAAACCATACGAATATAGAAATCGGCAATCATTATCCAAATTAAACTGAGCCAAGCAAACAGCTCATGCCGTTGGTTAAGCCAACCAACTATCTTTCCATTTTTATGCGCAATATTTCCACCTAATCCACATGAGTAACAATCTCTGCTTCCTCCCACAAGATGTCTAATGGAATGACATCCAAAAGTATAGCAGGATAACAAAATTGGGTTTCCTAATATAAGTAGACTGCCAAGACCAATACCCAATTCTCCACCTCTAAAAAACGATAAATAGGCATCATAAAAGAAGACAATAATATATAAAACAGCAAAGTACATGGTAATACGATGTACATTTTGAACAACCATGAGCCCTGTTTCACCTTTATATCCTTCTTTTCGTTTACGAGGTAAAGCTCCCACCGCACATGCAGGTGGAGTTCCAGTGAATGCCCTATAATATGCTTTTCTGTAGTAATAACAAGTGAACCTGAAGATTCCTGGGACCGCTAAAATTAGTAATGATGGAGAAGGTGGAATCCAGCTGGGCCACCAAGTTGGCCATGCTCCAAATAGAGAATGCGCCATTGGTGCGGCACCTTCGACGCCTTCTTTAATAAAGAGCAACGGAGAATAAAAAGGAGCCAAATAGCCTCCAAAACCGTCTTGTCCGGCACTGTACCAATAAAAATCGGCTTGCCAAGC
>JBBKXS010000314.1:0-3500 GCA_037969605.1 Flavobacteriaceae bacterium | reverse complement strand
TCATTAATATCCGAATTGGAGCGAGAAAGAATAATAGTCCAAAATAGCGGAATTAACGACAGTCATCAGAATGAAAAGAAAAAAGCCAGCCTACAACAACGTATAAAATTAATTGCTAGTGCAAGCCTACTTACGAAAATCCTTGCGGGTTTTCTATTCGGTTTGTATTTGCTAAATTAGGTGCTTAAAACACGCAACTAATCTTATACAAGACCATTAGGTTTCATGAAAATAAATAAATAAATAATGAATATGGAGATAATTATAGATATAGTAATTGTCATTGTAACTATTTTATTAATAACCAAAGGAGCAATATGGTTGGTAGATTCAGCTGTAAGAATAGCCCATAAAATTGGAATATCCGAGCTTGTAATTGGACTAACAATAGTAGCATTTGGTACGTCGGCACCTGAATTTGCCGTAACCATAATTTCTGCAATTAATGATCAGAGTGACATTTCTGTTGGCAACATTGTAGGGTCAAACATATTTAATTTGGGTTTCATTTTAGGCGGTACGGCAATAATTAAAAGTCTTTTAACCAGTAAAAAGATTGTTTATAGAGATGGTGGCGTATTGTTGTTTGGAACAGTTATGCTGATAGTTTTCTTATGGGATTTAGTGCTTAATAAGTTTGAAGGTGTCATTCTTTTTTCTTTTTTAATCATCTATATCGGAGCATTGATTTTTAATAAAGAAACCAAAGAACTGGACGAAAGTGTAGGCACATATAAACGGTATGACCCATTCATTTTAATACTTAGTTTAGTTTTGGTTGTTGGCAGTTCACATTTTTTGGTAGATTCTGCAAGCTCTCTTGCTCGAATCATGGGTGTTTCAGATTGGATCATTGGAGTAACAATTGTTGCTGCCGGAACTTCGGCTCCTGAATTAGCCACGTCGGTGGTTGCAGCACTTCGTGGAAAATATGGTATTTCAGTTGGCAACCTGATTGGAAGCGACATCTTTAATATGTTTGGAGTATTAGGAGTTGCATCAATGATAAAAAATTTGCAAATTGACTTAAGTGCTCGAATAGATTTAGTTTTGCTCTTTTTTATGGTTGTATTAGCACTTGTTTTTATGAGAACAGGATGGAAGATTACAAGAACAGAAGGCATAATATTGGTGCTTATTGGATTAAGCAGATGGATATATAGTTTTATGTTTTAAAATATTAGAAAAGAAAAATAAAACACAAAAACCTAACAATAACTAAAATATACACATTCATTACAGCGAACTATTTTAGTATGATTAAAATCTATTAGATTTGTAGGTATATATAATAGAAATAAATACACCGATGTGTTTATTCACTTGTTATGCGTAATTAAAACATAAAATTAAGAGTTCAATGTTACAAAAGCATTTATAAAGTCGTCTATAAATACAATTAGAGGAATATTAAAATGAATAAAATGACTACCAGATCATCTGAAATATCTTTGGGCAAAGCCGGATTAATTGCTGGTATCGGCATATTAATTATGGTTTTAACCGTTCCGTTTGCTGAATTTAAAATCTTTCCGAATCTAATAGATTATAAAAACCCAGAAGTAACGGCCAACAATATACTAAACAACCAATCCCTTTTTACAGTTGGCATTTTCTTAAATTTTATAACAATAATTTGCGATATTATAGTGGCATGGGCTCTTTATATTTTTCTAAAACCAATAAACAAAAGCCTATCCTTGCTTGTCGCTTGGTTTAGATTAATCTATGCAGGAATTTATTTAATTGCTTTATTGAATCTTATAAAAGTATTAAATCTTTTAACTGCAGATAAATATTTTGTGGCAACGGACCAAAATCAAATTTATGACCAAATACTGTTTTTTATGAAATCATTTGGAAATGAAATGTCATTTGGCCTTATTCTATTTGGAATATATTTAGGCGTTCTTGGTTATTTGGTTCTCAGGTCAAATTATATCCCTAAAATTTTAGGCTGGATTCTTATATTAGCTGGAATAGGATATTTTATTTCCTATTCGGGGCGATTTTTATTTCCAGATATCAATACAGAAATATTGATGATTACTTTTTTTGGCGAATTAATATTTATGCTTTGGCTTTTGATAAAGGGTCGGAAAATTCAACAACAGAATTAACAGTGTATAGGGCTAAAAATCACAGTTTTTAAAAATAAATCACAAAAACCTAAGAATGAATAAAATGTATACAGTCACTACCACTGACTATTTTAGTTTGTTTAAAATCTATTAGATTTGTAGAGGTAAATATTTGTCCTTTTTGTGGAATAATAACACTGATATTGTAAATATACAATTGTTAACATCAATTAAATCAAGGCTTTAAAATGAAATATAAATTAAAAAATTTAGCTCTTATTGCAGAAATATTTGGAGGTATTGCCATTTTAATTACCCTAATTTTTGTTGGGTTTCAATTCAGGGAAAATACAAAAGCAACAAGATCAGCAACAGCTACTGCTACTATAGCATCCATGTCCTCTTGGTATTCTAATTTAGGTAATAACCAACAGTCAAGTGTGTTATTTTGGAAATTTTTGACAGCGCCTGATTCTGTCTCGCAAGAACAAAGACTTCAACCAATTTTTAATTTACATGCAACATTTTTATTACTTCAAAATAGTTATCTTTTAGTACAGGATGGAACCCTTGATGGTAGAATACAAAACTCTCTTGCAGAAGCTATAAAAGGAGTAAGAAATCAGCCCGGAATGCTGCTTTATTGGAAATTAAGAAGATCAATATTTATGGAAGAATTTCAAATTTACATGGATGAAATACTTCAATCAACTGATAAAGTTCCTGAAAGTATATTTGATCCTGATGTTACGACCTCTGGAAACCCTAATTAAAATATGACGCTAACAAAACTTAAACTGCATTGAAAGGCAGTTTAGCGGGGCGTTATTTAAAAGCATTCAATCCCGTAATATCCAATCCTGTAATTAATAAATGGATATCATGAGTGCCTTCATAAGTAATCACACTTTCAAGATTCATAGAGTGGCGCATGATACTGTATTCGCCAGTGATGCCCATACCGCCAAGAATTTGTCGTGCTTCACGTGCAATTTTAATGGCCATATCCACATTGTTGCGTTTTGCCATCGATATTTGAGGCGATGTGGCTTTGCCCTCGTTACGCAACACACCCAATCGCCATGTCAATAACTGAGCTTTTGTAATTTCGGTAATCATTTCGGCCAATTTTTTTTGTTGTAACTGAAACTGACCAATGGGTTTTCCAAACTGTATACGCTCTTTACTGTAACGCAAAGCGGTATCGTAGCAATCCATAGCGGCACCAATCGCTCCCCAAGCAATACCATATCGTGCAGAATCCAAACAGCCAAGTGGGGCGCCAAGTCCAGATTTATTAGGCAATATATTTTCTTTAGGAACTTTGACATTATCAAAAATAAGTTCTCCGGTTGAGCTTGCCCGAAGGGACCATTTGTTATGGGTCTCGGGTGTAGTAAAGCCTTTCATACCACGTTC
>JBBKXS010000313.1:0-6049 GCA_037969605.1 Flavobacteriaceae bacterium | reverse complement strand
GGGATTTGTTTGAACAAAAGTGGAATCCGTTACTGTTGGACTTTTTATACCCGTGAGACCACCAATAAGATCTTTAATTTTGTCTTTACCTTGATTGAGTAGTTTTTGCTTTTCAATCTCGACCAATTGTTTGGTGAGATTGGAAATCCCGCTTGTTAAATCGGTTGATACTTTTGGGCTGGTATAAGTTCCTGCTATGTTGGCCGTAATGGGGATGGAAATTTTATTCACCTCATTATCATTTATTTTTCCAATCAAACGGTTAATATCGCTGCCCAAATATTTTGCAGGTACATTAAAAACTGCATTAAAGGCCAAGGTTTTATCAAATCCGTGTGATCCTGAAACGACGATACCAATATCTTTATAAGCAAGATTAAAAGGCTTCACATTGACCTTGCCATTGGCAAATTCCAAATGGGCTTTAAGGTCTTTTAAATCCAGCATTTTAAAATCAATAAAATTTAATGACTGACTTAAATTATTTAGCAGAGTGTTTTGATCGGAATTTAGTGTAGACCCTATAAGTTCGGCAAAAGCACTTCCATTTATCGAATTTAAATTTGGGGTAAATTCTTGGTTTAAAGTTCCAGATAAGCTAATGGTGGTGTTCAGTTTTCCTTGAAGTGCTTTAGCAATAGGAGCTAAAGCTTTTAGCAAATCAAGATTCTCGAATGATTTTACAATATCAAAGCCTTCCGCTCCAAGATTAAGATGGAAAGCAGGATCATCCGTTTTGGTAGTAACATCGCCTGTAACAGCTAAAACGCCATCAAATAAACTGGAAGTCAATCCATTTATTGTAGCTTGTTGGTCCTTAATGGTCAGGGTACCTTTGACATCTTTTAAATTTAAATTGTCGTAAACTACTGTTTTGGCATTGGCATTTAATGTACAATCCAAAAACTGTGGAATTTTAAAGTCTTCTTTTTTAGTCGTGGTAGTAGCGTTTTCATTTTTAGCAGTCATAAAATCATTCAAAACAAAGGTGTTTGAATTCATATTAAAATTACCTTGCAGGTCATTTTTATTCAACAAAAAGCCAATGAGATTTTTAATAGTTCCAGTAGCGCTCAAATCGCTCTGTCCGGTTTTAGCTTCAAAAGTATTAAGTGTAACCGATTCTGGGTTAAAGGTAATATTAGCTTTTGAAATTTGTATTGGATTGGTCATATCCTTAGATGAATACACAAAATCTGTAAGGCTTGCTGTGCCACTATTTTTAATGCGCTCGTAAGCATTGGTTTCAATAGCATTCATATCAAAGGCTGTATTCAGTTTTGCTTTTAAAATGCCACTTAAAGGTGTATCAAGTTGTAAAGGATAGGCTTTTGAAATATTTGAGAGATTCAAGGTGCCATCAACATTGGCATTGACCAACATGTTTTTGGTGATGTTTCTTAAGGTTGCTGAAGATTTGAAAACATCATTATCGATTTTAAAATTGAACGTTTTAATATCTAAATACGTGTCATCAACATTACCAGTCGTGTTTTTAATAATGGTATTGATGCTAATATTTTCGACGCGTTCAGGTAAATCAGGATATTTAAAAGAGGCATTATCCGATGTAATACTGATATCCATAGTGGGTATGGTTTCTTCGGAAATCAAACCTTTAAGTTCACCTTTTACCTTAAAATCTCCAGTGGTTTCAACCTTTGCAATATTTTTTGAATAGGTTTCGGGGATCACTGCCAAAAAATCCTTGAACGAAGATTCTGGATTTTCAAAAGTGATGTCGATTTCCTGACCGTTTTCCAACAATTGTACATAACCCTTAAACTCCAATGGGAGCTGATTGATATATCCTTTATTCTCCTTAAAAGTATATTTATTGTTTTTTAAATCGAGGCCAATTAAAGCATCAAGTTTTACGGGATTGTTGTTTAAATACGCTGTACTGTCTATACTAATACTAACGTTGGCCTCACTTGTTGTTTTTAATTCTGATTTTTCTTCCGAAAAAATACCATTGCCGTTATGATTAAGCTCGGAAATGTATATCAATGTATTGCTTTTTTCATCTATATATGTGACTGCACTGTTATCGATATGATAATCTTCAATATCGAACGAAAAGTTATAGTCTTTTTGAGTTGAATCATTTTCTTCTTCTTTTAAAATATCATAATTATCGTTGTCAAAAGTATCCGTTTTTAAAGTCAGCAACGCTTCATTAATACGTATAGAATTAATAATAATAGGTTCTACACCTGCTTTTTTGAATAATTCTTTTACAGACATTGTGAATGAAATAGATTTGGCCGTTGCCAAAGTTTCGCCTTCGAAAGGTTTAAAATTTGTAATAACCAGATCATCAACATTTACATGGGCATTCGGAAAGCTCCTTAATAAACTTAAATTAACATCACTAAATTCTACTTTAGCATTAAGATTTTCGTTTATGTAACGTTTAACCATATCCTTGATTTGTGATTGAAAGGCAAATGGGACCACCAACAACACAACAAAAACGATAAGTATTGTTAATCCAATAATTTTTAATGCTTTTTTCATAGAATGGAGGTATAGTTTGTACAGGTATATACGTGTAAGATAAGGTAAAAGTCGCAAACGTATTAAAGTTTCCTAATATAAAAGTTCAATTTCTTCATTGGGTTTAAGCTTAAAGCGTTTCCTGAAAAGATAAACCAATAGATACATAAAAGGGGTATCACAAAGGGCAATAAGCCACTTAAACAGAATGCCACTAACGAGCAATCCAAAAAATTTATCCCAAGCAATAATTTCAAATGAACATAACAAAACCAATATGGTCAAAGTATCAATAAACTGTGAAGAGAATGTGGAACCATTATTGCGCAACCACAAATGTTTGCCTTTGGTAAGGCGTTTCCAAAAATGATAGATTTGAATATCAATTAACTGTGCAAACAAATATGCCATCATGCTTGCCGTTACGGCGATGGCCGTTTGTCCAAAAACGGTGGTGAACATAGTATCGGTAACTGGCGACCAAGGTGTTGCTGGTACAGTATTGGAAACTAAAACAATTAAAAGTGAAAACAAGGATGCAAAAATACCGGTAACTACAACTTGGTTGGCTTTCTTTTTACCATACATTTCACTTATAATGTCGGTAATTAAAAACGTGATAGGATAGGGCAAAATACCTACTGATAATTCAAAGAGTTTAACCCCGAAAATTTCCAAATGAAAAGGATACCAATAAAAAAACTTTTGAAAAATTAAATTGGAGACGACCAAGGAGGTAATAAATAAGGCTGATAAAAGCAGATATATACGCTGGGCTACAAGTTTGTCTTTTAAGGTCATCTAAAATTGTGAATAAATAGGTAAGGTAAATATAAAGGATTAAATTTTCTTTTCATTATTTTGTTTGCGCTTATGAACACGACCCACAAAGTATACCTATCTCTCGGAAGCAATAAAGGTGACCGATTAAAACATCTGCAAGATGCCGTTGATTTAATATTTAAACGCATTGGAAAGATCAACAATATTTCAAAAGTTTATAACGCTCCATCTTTAGGCTTTGAAAGCGATGATTTTTTAAACATCTGTATTTTTTTGGAAACCGAGTTGGAAGCGCAACCTTTAATGAAAGCCTTGTTGGCCATTGAAACCGATCTTGGAAGAACCCCAGCCAAGAGTAATGGTTACGAAGCACGCATCATAGATGTAGACATTTTGTTTTTTGACGATGAGATGGCCAATTCCAAAACCCTTAAGATTCCTCATACCGAACTGCATAAACGCAGGTTTGTATTACAGCCTTTGCACGATATCGCTTCTAAATTTATGCACCCTAAACTCAATACAAGCATTGCCGAATTATTGGGAATCTGTGATGATCACAGTGCGGTCGTACCGATCAAGATTTGGTTAAAAAACCCGAGCAAGCAATACCATTTTTCGGATTATAATTATATTGCCATTGAAGGTAATATTGGTGCTGGAAAAACCAGTTTGGCTAAGAAAATAGCACAAGACTTTAATGCCAAACTGATCTTGGAACGCTTTGCCGACAACCCGTTTTTGCCCAAATTTTACAAGGAGCCAAAACGTTATGCTTTTACCTTGGAAATGTCCTTTTTGGCCGATCGTTACCAACAAATTAGTGACGATCTTTCGCAACTCGATTTGTTCAAGGATTTTATGGTGAGCGATTATGATATTTATAAATCGTTGATTTTCTCCAAAATCACCTTGCCCGAAGATGAATTTAAATTGTACAGAAGGCTGTTCTATTTGATGTATAAAGACATAGCTAAGCCCCAACTTTATGTTTACCTCTATCAAAACACCCAACGTTTGCAGGAAAATATCAAGAGACGAGGGCGCGATTACGAGCAGGATATTGATAACGACTATTTGGAAAAAATCAATGCCGGATATTTGGATTTTTTAAAAAATCAAACCGAACTTAAAATTAAGATTATCGATATCTCGGATCGGGATTTTGTGGATAAACGCGACGATTATCTATGGATTTTGGGTGAGATTTGTAGTGAATGATATAGAGTTACGTTATTTAAGTAATTGAATAAAATCACATATTAAATGAATATTAATTAAAAATATATATGCGTTTTATCGTTTATTTGAGTATTTCATCCTATATTCGTGTCTTTAAATCCTAAACTAAACTATAAATTATCTATGCAGAGACCCAAAATCCTAAGAAAACCAATCTTTTTAATTATAGTGCTTTCTGTGCTCACCATAAGCGTTCTTAAATCTGAATCTGCTAATGAGGATGAACTGGCAAGCTCGACTATCAAGATAGTTGATCAGGAGGCCTTAAATTTATATAAAGAACATCAGCAAGAATTGAAAGCTGCTCTTAATGTGTATTTTGAAAACGCAATAGCTTCAGGAGACATTGTAGGTGCTGGAATCAGCATCGTAAAGGGAGATTCAATTGTTTTTTCAGATGGATTTGGTAAACGAAATATTAATATTAATGATGGTGTTGATGGAAACACAATTTTTCGACTCGGATCGTTATCAAAAGGGTTCGCTGGCGTATTAGCTGCTAGCTTAGTAAATGAAGGCAAATTGAATTGGACTGATAAGGTCAGTGACTTTATTCCTGAATTTCAGTTGGGAAACAGTACTAATACAAATCAGATTACATTAGCCAATATTTTATCCCATACTTCAGGGGCTCCTTATCATAGTTACACCAATCTCGTCGAGGCTGGTTTGCCATTGACAGAAATTGCAAAACGCTTTAAATCGGTAGTACCCATTAGCAAACCAGGTTTGACCTATAGCTATCAGAATGCCATGTTTGCTCTTTCAAGCGAGATGATGCATAAAACAACTAACCAAGATTTTAATGCATTGCTGAAGGACAAGTTTTTTAAACCATTGGGAATGGAACATACATCAATGGATTATGAAACTTTATCACAAGAACAAAATGTTGCTTTACCACATTCAAAAAGGAACAAAAGTTGGAAGACCTTACAACTTACAGATCATTATGATAATGCGGTTGCGGCAGGAGGTATTAATAGCAGTGCGCTCGATATGTCCAAATGGATGTTGTTTTTACTAGGGCATCACCATGAGGTCATGGATAAGTCCGATTTTGAGGGAGCTTTTAACCCATTTATTGAAATAAAAGGAAGCAATAAATATTATCAACGTTGGCCAGGGCATTTGAGCTCTTACTATGGCTTTGGTTGGAGGATCCATAAATTTGTGGATAAGGATGCGCAAAAAACCATATTACATCATGGCGGTAGTGTTAACAATTACAGAAATGAAATAGCACTGTATCCTGAATCCGATCTTGGCATTTGTGTGCTTTTAAATAGTAATTCCAAACTAGCAAAAACAGTGATACCTGACATCTACAAGATCGTAAACGAGATTTTTATCAAGACAAGTTCAAAAACTACTCTTGACAAAAATGCCATAGTTAAATCTACACCTTGAATAGCTATTATTTTAAAAGGGGTAAAGAGCAGTTATAAGTTTTAGCAAAAGAATTGTTTTATTTTTCACTTTAACTTCGAGAATACATCCCAAACCACCACCCCAACACTCACCG
>JBBKXS010000312.1:0-9184 GCA_037969605.1 Flavobacteriaceae bacterium | reverse complement strand
TTCACCGAGGCTTCCGTTTTTATGGTTTTCATTGCGGTCATGGCAGTCCTTAAGCGGCTACCCACAGCTTCAATGGGATGATTTCTGATAGCATCATTTACCGCGATGAGCTCCAAATTATCTACACTATTTGATTTTGAAAAGGATTTGCCAATTACGTTGATATCAACAGTTTTCATAAAATCTTTCAATAATGGTTTACAAGCATGGTCGAATAAGTAACAGCCATATTCAGCCGTGTCGGAAATCACTCGGTTCATTTCATATAGTTTCTTTCTGGCAATGGTATTGGCAATCAATGGCAATTCATGCAACGATTCATAATACGCTGAATCTTCAATGATTCCTGCACTTACCATGGTTTCGAAAGCCAATTCTACACCTGATTTCACAAAGGCAACCAACAATACGCCATGATCAAAGTATTCTTGCTCAGAAATATGATTAGATGTCAATGGTGTTTTTTCAAAAGCAGTTTCGCCAGTCGCAGCTCTCCATTTCAATAAGTTAACATCATCATTTGCCCAATCTTCCATCATGGTTTTAGAGAAATGACCTGAAATAATATCGTCCATGTGCTTTTCAAATAATGGGCGCATAATGTCCTTCAACTCTTCAGACAATTCAAATGCTTTTAATTTTGCTGGATTGGACAAGCGGTCCATCATATTGGTAATCCCACCATGTTTCAAGGCCTCGGTAATGGTTTCCCAACCATACTGGATTAATTTAGCAGCATAATTTTTATCAATGCCTTCTTCAATCATTTTATCAAATGATAATATAGCCCCTGTTTGCAATAAACCACATAAAATGGTCTGTTCACCCATCAAGTCGCTCTTTACTTCCGCAATAAAAGACGATTGTAAAACACCCGCTTTATGTCCTCCCGTGGCAACAGCATAGGCTTTTGTCTGTGTCCAACCCTTATTTTCTGGGTCGTTCTCTGGATGCACCGCTATTAATGTAGGCACACCAAAACCTCTTTTGTATTCTTCTCGAACTTCGGTTCCAGGACATTTTGGAGCTACCATAATTACGGTAATATCTTTGCGAATTTGGGTGCCTTCTTCAACAATATTAAATCCGTGTGAATAGCTTAAGGTCGCGCCTTTTTTCATAAGAGGCATGACGGCCTTCACAACTTGTGTATGCTGTTTGTCTGGTGTTAAATTCAAGACCAAATCGGCAGTTGAGATTAATTCTTCATAAGTACCAACATTAAAGTCGTTACTCGTTGCATTTTTATAAGAAGCTCGTTGTTCTTTGATAGCTACTGTACGTAAGGCATACGAAATATCCAATCCAGAATCGCGCATATTCAAACCTTGGTTTAAACCTTGTGCGCCACAACCTATGATGACGATTTTTTTTCCTAATAATGCATTGACACCGTCTTCAAATTCTGAAGCTTCCATGAATCTGCATTTTCCTAATTGTTCTAATTGTTGTCTTAATGATAGTGTGTTAAAATAATTTGCCATTGTGTTAATTTTTAGTGGTTAAATGCTTTAAGCATTTTAGATATTTTCATTTCTTCCTTAGTTACTGCAATACGTCCTGAACGTGTAAATTGCATGATGCCAAAGACACTTAATTCTCTATATAATAATTCGATTTCATCTCTTCTGCCAGATTTTTCAATAACAAAAAATTCCTTGTTTACCGTTACGATTCTAGCGTTGCTTTCCTTGATTATATTCTGAATCTGGCGTTCTTCAAACAGTAAATCGGATTTGATTTTGAACAAACAGGATTCTTGGTAAATGGTATCTTCATCGCGATGATAAAAGGCCTTGATGACTTCTATTTGTTTGTCAATCTGACCGATGATTTTTTTGATTTGATCTTCAGTCATTTTTACAACAATCGTAAACCGCGAAACGCCTTCAATTTCGGAAGCCGATGTGTTCAAACTTTCTATATTGATGTGCCTACGCTGAAAAATTGCCGAAATACGGTTCAATAAGCCAATATTGTTTTCGGTGTAAATGGACACTGTAAATAATTGCTCTTCCATAACTAACTTAATCTTATATCTGAAACCGATGCTCCGGATGGAATCATTGGAAATACATTATCTTCTTTTTCTACACAAACTTCTAAGAAATAAGGACCCTCGTTCGCCATCATTTCGGCAACTGCATCTTTTAATTGTTCTCGTTTGGTGACTTTTTGGGCATCAATATAATAGCCTTTAGCAATGGCCACAAAATCTGGATTCGTCATTTCGGTCGAAGCGTAGCGTTTATCGAAAAACAATTGCTGCCACTGCCGTACCATACCCAAAAATTCATTGTTCAAGACCACAATTTTAACTGCTGCTTTTTGCTGAAAAATAGTTCCAAGTTCCTGAATGGTCATTTGGTAGCCACCATCTCCAATAATGGCGACAACTTCCCGATCTGGAGCTGCCATTTTTGCTCCAATAGCCGCTGGTAAAGCAAATCCCATGGTACCCAATCCGCCAGAGGTGATGTTACTTCTGGTAGTCGTGAATTCGGCATATCTACACGCTATCATTTGGTGCTGACCGACGTCACTTACGATAGCCGCATTTCCTTTAGATTGTATATTGATTTCCTTCAACACTTCACCCATAGTCAATCCTTGCTCAGTTGGATAAAGGTCATTCTTAATCACTTTTTCAAATTCAATAGCATATAAATCCTTAAATTTTTGAAGCCATTCTGGATATGTCTTTTCTTCTAAAAGCGGCAATAATTGCTTCAAACTTTCTTTTGCATCTCCCAAAATTGCAACATTCGCTTTTACATTTTTATTAACTTCTGCAGGATCAATTTCAAAATGAATGATTTTGGCCTGTTTAGCATAAGTATCCAATTTACCGGTAACACGATCGTCAAAGCGCATCCCAATAGCAATAAGCACGTCACATTCGTTGGTTAACATGTTGGGCGCATAATTGCCGTGCATGCCCACCATACCAATATTTAATGGATGTGACGTTGGTATGGCAGAAGCCCCCAAAATAGTCCAAGCCGAAGGTATCCCCGCTTTTTCAATGACTTCTTTTAATTCATGTTCAGCGCCTCCAAGTATAACACCTTGCCCCCAAACAATCATTGGTTTTTTAGCAGAATTTATCAATTTTGCCGCATTTGAAACCGCTTCAATGTTCGTTTTAGGAATGGGATTGTAACTTCTTACAGCAGTACACTTTTCATACTTAAAGTCGAATTGATCAACCTGCGCATCCTTTGTAATATCGATTAAAACTGGCCCAGGACGACCACTCTTTGCAATATAGAAGGCTTTTGCCATTACTGAAGGAATTTCTGAAGCTTTTGTGATTTGATGGTTCCATTTCGTTACTGGTGTGGAGATGCCTATAATATCGGTTTCCTGAAAGGCATCACTTCCCAACAAATGTGAAAACACCTGACCAGTAATGCATACAATAGGTGTTGAGTCAATTTGGGCATCGGCAATTCCGGTAATAAGATTTGTAGCTCCTGGTCCAGATGTTGCCATGGCCACCCCAACTTTCCCAGAAATTCTGGCATAACCTTGAGCCGCATGGGCAGCACCTTGTTCATGGCGTGTTAAAACATGGTGTATTTTCTCTCGATATTTATATAATTCATCATAAACGGGCATGATCGCACCACCTGGATATCCATAAAGAATATCAACGCCCTCAGCTATTAGACATTTTATGATAGCTTCACTACCAGAAATGCGCTCGGTAGTTTCTGTTGTTTTATTTTTCACTTCTATAATTTGTGTTTCTTTCATATTGAAATCATTAATTTAAAAGATTCCCCTTTTCTATAACTAGAATTCATCCGTTACACATCCTTTGGATGCCGATGAAACTGTTCTTGCATATTTATAAAGGACTCCTCGATCGAATTTCAATTTTGGAGCTGACCATTTTTTTCTTCGTTCCTGTAATTCGTCATCCGAGACTTCTAAACATATGGAATTAGTTTCAGCATCAATAGTAATGACATCACCATCTTCAACCAAGGCAATATTGCCTCCTTCTTGCGCTTCTGGTGTAATATGACCCACCACAAATCCATGTGTTCCGCCAGAAAAACGACCATCGGTAATCAAGGCCACATCTTTTCCTAAACCGGCACCAATAATCGCTGCCGTTGGTTTTAACATTTCGGGCATTCCAGGACCACCTTTGGGACCTTCATACCGGATAACCACCACATCACCCTTTTCTACTTTTCCATCACGAATACCATCATTTGCTGCATATTCACCATCAAACACTTTTGCTTTACCAACAAAACTCAATCCTTCTTTACCGGTAATTTTTGCAACACTACCTTCGGTTGCCAAATTGCCATAAAGCATTCGTAGATGACCTGAAATTTTAATAGGGTTTTCAATGGTTTTAATCACATCTTGACCTTCAACTAAATCGGCTACATCCAATAAATTTTCAGCTAATGTTTTTCCAGTTACGGTTAAACAATCCCCATGAAGCAGTCCTTTTTTAAGAAGATATTTCAAAACCGCCGGAATACCTCCTACGGCATGAACGTCTTCCATTAGATATTTCCCACTCGGTTTTAAATCCGCCAAAAACGGGGTATTATCACTTATTTTTTGAAAATCTTGTAGTGTAAAATCTATTTGAGCAGCTCTTGCTATAGCTAAGAAGTGCAATACTGCATTGGTTGAACCTCCAAGAATGGTAACCAATCTTATGGCATTTTCCAATGATTTTCTAGTAATGATATCCAGAGGTTTAATATCTTTTTCAAGCAACAAACGCATAGCTTCCCCAGCTTTTACGGATTCCTCTTTTTTGGCAGCACTCAATGCAGGGTTGGAAGAATTAAAAGGCAAAGCCATCCCTAATGCCTCAATAGCTGAAGCCATGGTATTAGCGGTATACATCCCACCACAAGCACCAGCACCAGGACAAGCCTTTTCCACTATGCTTTGAAATTCTGTTTCACTCATTGTTCCAGCAACTTTGCTTCCCCAAGCTTCAAATGCTGAAACTACATCCAATTTCTTACCATTATGGCAACCTGAATCAATAGTTCCGCCATACACCAAAATACTTGGTCGATTTAAACGGATCATGGCCATTAAAGCTCCAGGCATATTTTTATCGCATCCTACGACGGTAACCAATCCGTCATAACTCATTGCTTGTACAACGGTTTCCATAGAGTCGGCAATAATATCCCTTGAAGGTAAAGAATAGCGCATTCCTGGAGTACCCATAGAAATACCATCACTTACCCCAATAGTATTAAAAATTAAGCCAATAACGTCCTCGTTTTTTGTGCCTTCCTTTACCAACTTAGCCAAATCATTAAGGTGCATATTACAAGGGTTACCTTCGTAACCCGTACTTGCAATTCCAACTAATGGCTTATAAAAATCTTCATTGGTCAGTCCGATGGCATGCAGCATCGCTTGAGCTGCAGGTTGGGTTGGATCTTGTGTAACGGTTTTGCTATATTTATTTAATTGACTCATTCTTATTTTATCCGTATTTAGAGGCTCAAAAATAATTGTTTAGGTTTTATACTTGTACCTAATCCTTATGCCCAAGTTAAATTCAATAGTACTTTACTATATTTAAAGTGTTGATATACTGTAGTTTAATTATATACTTTTATGATGTCCAAAACTGTTAAATTTCAGAAATAAAAAAGCCTTTCACGTAAAGAAAGGCTTTTAATTAAGTAGATTTAAATTCTAGGCAAATCATTATCATCTTTTAATGGTAAGTTTGAACTTCCCATTAAATAGGTGTCCACGTGATAAGCCGCCTGACGACCTTCGGAAATTGCCCAAACAATCAAGGATTGTCCCCGACGTATATCTCCCGCTGCAAAAACTCCAGGGACATTGGTTTTATAATTGTTGGTATTGGCCTTAATATTAGTTCTAAAATCCATTTCAATCCCTAATTGTTCGGCCAATGTTTTTTCAGCACCCACAAAACCAAGTGCCAACAAAACCAAATCGCAATCCCATTGCTTTTCAGTATTTGGCAATTCTATTAATTGAGGGCGTTCGCCTTCCTTAAAAATCCATTCCACTTCTACGGTTTTCAACCCTTTAAGCTTTCCGTTCTTATCTCCAATAAATTCTTTGGTAGAAATACTAAAAAAGCGATCGACACCTTCCTTATGCGAAGAACTTGTTCGCAAACGCATGGGCCAATAGGGCCATGGTTGATTTGCTGGTCGACCCTCGGAAGGTTTATCGAGTATTTCAAAATTTGTTACCGATTTTGCTCCGTGACGAGTGGATGTTCCAATACAATCTGAACCGGTATCTCCTCCTCCAATCACAATTACATCCTTATTTTTAGCAGAAATCACTTCTTCAAAATCGGTTTTTCCATCAACCCGTTGGTTGTTTTGCTTTAGAAAATCCATAGCTTGATAAACACCTTTTAGCTCAGCTCCTTTCACAGGGATAGGCCGTCTAACGGTCGCGCCTCCACACAATACAATAGCATCAAATTCGTCTTTGAGTTTTAAAGCATTTTCATTTTCTCCCACATGAGCATTCGTTTTAAAGGTAATTCCTTCCTCCTCCAAAATGTTAACTCTTCGGTCTATCACATGCTTTTCCATTTTAAAATCTGGAATGCCATAACGCAACAAGCCACCTATTTTATCATCACGCTCAAAAACCGTAACCGCATGTCCAGCTCGGTTTAACTGTTGGGCTGCTGCCAAACCTGCAGGTCCTGAACCAACCACAGCAACTTTTTTTCCCGTTCGTTGATCAGGAGGTGTTGCAACTATCCAGCCTTCCCTAAAGGCCTGTTCTGCTATATTTTTTTCAATATTCTCAATGGACACAGGATCTTCATTTATTCCCAAAACACAAGCTTCTTCACATGGGGCTGGACACAAACGTCCCGTAAACTCTGGAAAATTATTGGTAGAGTGTAAAATTGCCGCAGCTTCTTTCCATTTCCCTTTATAGACTTTATCATTAAAATCTGGGATTAAATTTCCTAAAGGGCAGCCACTGTGGCAAAAAGGTATCCCACAGTCCATACAGCGTGCACCTTGTTTTTTAAGCTCGGCTTCTGGCATTTGAATTGTAAACTCCTTAAAATTCTGAACACGTTCTTTTGAAGGCTTATACGATTCAACCTCACGTTTATATTCTAAAAATCCTGTGATCTTTCCCATAGTATCTATTGCGTTACAAGGTTTTCTTTTCCTATTTTTATCAAAGCTTGTCTATATTCTTCAGGCAATACCTTAATGAATTTTGGAAGATAGGATTCCCATTGCTCTAAAATACGTTGTGCCAAAGGGCTTAAAGTCGAATTATAGTGACTTTCAATAAGCTCTTTTAACTGAGCAATATCCTTTGATTCTTGAACTGGGTCTAAATTCAATTCGGATGCATTGCATCTACTTTTAAAAGTATTGTGTTCATCCAAAACATAGGCAATTCCGCCACTCATACCCGCTCCAAAATTGCGACCAACTTCGCCTAGAATCACAGCAACACCACCAGTCATATATTCACATCCATGATCACCAATTCCTTCAACCACAGCTTTGGCTCCAGAATTTCGTACACAAAAACGTTCTCCGGCTTTTCCATTGATATAGACTTCGCCAGAAGTCGCACCATAAAGTGTTACATTTCCTGTAATCACATTTTGTTCAGGAATTATGGTTGCTTCGTCAGGAACTTTGATAATTAGTTTCGCACCTGAAAGTCCTTTGCCTAAATAATCATTAGTGTTACCATTCACTTTCATCGTGAGTCCTTTGGTAGCAAAAGCTCCAAAACTTTGACCCGCTGAACCTGTAAAATTCAGGTTTAATGTATTTTCAGGTAATCCTTGAGCACCATAAATTTTAGATATTTCGTTGCTCAAAACAGCCCCGACTGCTCTATCCCTATTCGTGATTTTAAAATCCAAATAGGTTTTTTCTTTTCTGAACAATGCCGGATGTGCTTTATTAATGATTTTGAAATCCAAATGGGTTTCTAAATGATGCTCCTGTTTTTCGGTATTGTACAACTTAACATGATCCTCAACTTTGACTTTATGTAGTATTGGTGTTAAATCAATTCCAGAAGCTTTAAAATGTTCAATAGCTTTATTACGATCCAGTTTTTGGACTTGACCTACCATCTCGTTGATAGTCCTAAATCCTAATTTTGCCATAATCTCCCTTAATTCTTGGGCCACGAAATACATATAATTGACCACATGCTCTGGTTTGCCTTCAAACTTCTTCCTTAAATCTGGGTTTTGTGTTGCAATACCAACTGGGCACGTATTTAAATGACAGACTCGCATCATAATACATCCTGAAGCCACTAAAGGTGCTGTTGCAAAACCAAATTCTTCAGCTCCCAACAAACAGGCTATGGCAACATCACGTCCCGTTTTTAGTTGTCCGTCACATTCCAAAACAATTCTATTTCTTAAATTGTTCATCACTAAGGTTTGTTGAGCTTCAGCAATTCCTAATTCCCATGGCAATCCAGCATGTTTCAACGACGTTAACGGTGATGCGCCTGTACCGCCATCGAATCCTGAAATCAATACAACATCGGCCTTGGCTTTTGCTACACCAGCGGCTACTGTACCTACGCCAACTTCGGATACCAATTTCACATTAATTCTGGCTTCTCTATTTGCTGATTTAAGGTCATAAATTAATTGTGATAAATCTTCAATAGAATAAATGTCGTGATGTGGCGGTGGTGAGATTAATCCAACATAGGGCGTCGAATTACGTGTTTTGGCAATGGATGGATTGACTTTTGCCCCAGGCAATTGTCCGCCTTCACCAGGCTTTGCACCTTGAGCCATTTTAATCTGGATTTCTTGAGCATTAGTCAAATAATTAGATGTGACCCCAAAACGGCCTGAAGCTACCTGCTTTATGGCACTGTTTTTCCAATCACCATCAGAGTCTTTATAAAAACGTTCTTGGTCTTCACCACCTTCTCCTGAATTGCTTTTGCCACCAATTCTATTCATGGCAATTGCTAAATTCTCATGAGCTTCTTTACTAATGGAGCCATAAGACATCGCTCCTGTTTTAAAACGTTTTACAATTTCGGTCCATGGTTCAACCTCATCAATAGATATGGGGTCATAATTGGTAAATTCGAACAATCCTCTAATGGTCATTAAATCTTTAGATTGGTCATTTACCAGTTCAGCAAATTCGCTGTAGGT
>JBBKXS010000311.1:0-5058 GCA_037969605.1 Flavobacteriaceae bacterium | reverse complement strand
ATCCTGAACACCAGCTTCAGTTGCTGTTGAAAGACCTTGCAAACCAACGACTTCAAATCCGTAGCTTTTCCCAAAGTAATTGAAGGCGTCATGAGCCGTTACCAGAATTCGTTTGTCTTCCGGAAGTGTTGCTATGGTTGCTTTAATTTTCTCTTGTAACATATCGAGTTTTGCGATGTATTGCTTCTCATTTTCCACATAGATTGAAGCGTTTTTCGGGTCTTTTTCTGAAAGCACCCGACTTACTTTGTTAGCAAACTGTTTGAAATATTCAATATTAAACCATACGTGTGGATCGTAACTAGAAGCAAAATAATCTGATCCTATTAAGGTAGTTTTATCCAAATCATCTGCTAAAGCAATTGGTGTTTTGGTTTTGCTTCCCATTTTTTCAAAGACCTCAACGAGTTTTCCTTCAAGATGTAAACCATTGTAAAAAATAATGTCTGCATTTACTAATTTAGTCACATCACCTTCGCTGGCTTTGTATAAGTGTGGATCTACACCACTTCCCATCAAACCTTGAACATTAATATAATCTCCACCAATATTTTCAACCAAATCGGTAATCATAGTGGTTGTGGTTACAATATTGAGCTTGCCATTGTCTTGTTTTTTATTTTTGCAACTAAAAACAAGAGATAAAGAGATAATTATAAGTATGGTTCTTTTCATTATTTCATTTTTTTGTAATTCTATAACTGAATCCTGTACTTAATAATAAATCTTGACCTTTAGTAATGCTCATGCCAAGGGTAGCATCCAATTGAAAATTATTTGATATTAAATAAGTAAAGCCCGCATCCCACAGATGGTTGCCTTTACTGTCTTCAGGTAAATCACCATATAGTTCAGCATAAGCACCAAGCCTGTCCGTAATACTATGCCCGTAAGCTATGGTGTAAACATAAGATGCTTCAGGTGAATCATTGCCCCAAGCAGCTCCTAGATTGTAGGATAAGCTAGATTGATCGCTCAATGTATGCGAAAAAGCGAATCTAAAATCCACACTTGTAGTTTCTGGTTTGTAATCTGTACTTGCAGTAAAAGGCAAGTATAAATGTCCTAAAAGCCCTATTTCTGGGAGGCAACCATTTTCTTTGGCAATTCTAGTTTTTATACCTAAAAGTAGCGGGTTAAAACCACTGCTAAGATTATCTAAAGTGTTTCCATTGATTGTAGTTTTCCCTTCTATAAAATCCCAGCCTAAACGTAACTCAAGACTTTCTAACAAACCAAAGCGGACTAAAGTCGTATTGTAAGTATAAGCTTCGTTTTTAATGTTATTATCTTCAAAGGTCTCATAAAAAGCACCTGTTTCAATTTGTAAAAAGCCTTTAGCCATTGTATTTGGTGATTCTGTGGCGTCCGGTCTATCTGTAATTAATGGCTCAAGTATATTTTTATTTTTTTCTTGTGAAAATGCCAATACCGGGATTGTTGTAAAAACAATCATAAAACAATATTTAGTTATATTATTTAATTTCATTGACATAGATAATGTTTGTAAAATCTTCATTTAATAGAATGGTGTTGTTATTGGCTGATATTTGGGTCATTTTATTATTTCGGAATTGATTGGTAACCGTTATACAGTTACCATATTTCAATCCATGCAATGCGCAGAAATCAAAAAACTCCTTATCATCGCTCATTAATCGCGAAATAACGTAGGATTTGCCTTCTTGTGTTTGAGAAAGGGCTAATGATGTATCTTCGGTGGTAATGTCACCTTGCGCATTTGGAATAGGGTCGCCATGAGGGTCAAATTTTGGATTACCTAGAAACTCACTAATTTCACTTGCTAAAAAATCAGAGGTTTGATGTTCTAATAATTCTGCTTCTCGGTGGATTTCATGTAATGACATATCGAATAGTTGAAAGAGCAAAGTTTCCCATAAACGGTGTTTTCTCACAACATTTAAGGCCATTTTATTTCCTTTTTCTGTTAGTTGGAGTGCCTGATACTTTTCATAATGCAATAAGTCTCTCGTGGCTAACTTTTTAGCCATATCTGTTGCAGCAGCATTTGATATGCCTAGTTTTTTAGCAATGTTACCCGGTTTGGTATTATTAACATTGTGTTTGTCGTTTTTGTAAATTGCTTTTACAAAATTTTCAATAGCTACGGACATTTATTGTTGCTTTAATTAATATTTAAGCTTACTTAAATCTTTTTCAAAGATAACTAAAAAATGCAATTTTCAAAATTTTTATTCTATAGCATGATTTATGAGGTATACATTGCAAAACAAAAGGCTTTGGGAAGTAATATTAAAATTCAAATAATCGGAATAAGCATTGTACTTAATAAAATTTCTATTGGACGAATCCAAAATAGAATCTGCAATTTAGAGTTGCAGATTAATTAATGACAACCACAATCGTCATCGCCACCACAATTTTTTTTAGCTTTGGAAGATTTGAAAAAGAATTTCCTCACCAAAAAGGCTAAAGCCAATATTAGGGCGGAAAAAATCAATATATTTTGAATTATGATGTTCATGTTACATATGTTGTTGTATAAGGCATAACCTTATTTTAATACTTGATAGGCAATTAACGCTACAATATAGGCAAAGCCACTCATTAAAGTTAACTGTAAAATAGGCCATTTCCAACTATTTGTTTCCTTTTTCACTATGGCAAGTGTACTCATACATTGCATGGCAAAGGCATAAAATAAGAGCAAAGAAATTCCTGAAGCAAAATTAAATAATGGACCACCTAAAATTGGATTGACTTCTCCAGCCATTCTATTTTTAATGGTTTCCTCTTCATCATTTCCGACGCTATAAATAGTGGCTAAGGTTCCTACAAACACTTCACGTGCCGCAAATGAACTAACAATGGCAATACCAATTTTCCAATCGTAACCCAAAGGCCGAATCATAGGTTCTATGCTTCGTCCTGTAATCCCAATAAAGGAATGTTCCAATTTATGTGAAGCAATTTTTTGCCGCAAATCATCATCACTTAGATTTTGTGATGCGTATTCCGATTTCATAATGTTTTCGGCATCGTTGAATTCTTTTCCCGGTCCATAAGACGCCAAAAACCATAATAGTATAGAGATTGCTAATATGATCTTTCCAGCACCAAATACAAACGCTTTGGTTTTTTCAATAACGGTAATGACTACGTTTTTAAAAAGCGGTAATTTGTAATTGGGCATTTCCACTACAAAAAAGGTTTTGCTTCTTATTTTTAAAATTTTGTTTAAAATATAAGCTGAAATAAGTGCTGTCATAAACCCGATAAGGTATAACAACATTAAGGTTAAAGCTTGATATCCCAGACCAAAAAAGCGTCCGTCAGGAATTACTAACGAAATAATAATCAAATACACAGGAAGCCTTGCCGAACAGGTGGTAAAAGGTGTCACTAGGATGGTGATCAAACGTTCTTTCCAGCTTTCAATATTACGGGTTGCCATAATGGCTGGAATTGCACAGGCGGTTCCAGATATAAGAGGCACAACACTTTTTCCGCTTAATCCAAACTTACGCATGATCCTGTCCATTAAAAAAACCACCCGACTCATATAACCACTTTCTTCAAGCACGGATATAAATAAGAACAAAAATGCTATTTGAGGAATAAAAATCACAATACCTCCGAGACCAGGAATAATGCCTTCCGCCAATAAATCTGTAAAAGCGCCATCAGGTAAGATATTTTTGGTCCATTCACTTAAAGAAGCAAAAATACCGTCGATAAAATCCATAGGAACGCTTGACCAGTCATAAATAGCCTGAAAAATAGTAAGGAGTATCACAAAGAAAATAGCATAACCCCAAACTTTATGTGTTAAGATTCTATCCAATTTAATGCGTAAATCCTTGGCGTTAGCCAAATCTATTGTTTGGCCATTTTTAAGGATATCATTTATAAATTGATAGCGTTTTATGGTCTCTTTTTGCTGTAAACGCTTTAAGTCGCTTTTAGATTTGGTCTTAAAATTGGCAACAGGATCTATTTCATTCCTATCGGTTTTACCAAAATTTACATCTTGCGTGATTACCAGCCAAAGTTTATAAAGTGATTGATTTGGAAATGCTATTCGTAAATTTTCAAAATAATCCTTATCAATTTCAGTAGTATCCAAACAGGGTTTAATGGAAAGATCCTTATAATTAGTGATGAACTCTTTTAACTCATCGATGCCTTGATTTTTCCTTGTACTTACTAGTGCAATTCTAGTTTCCAATCGTGTTTCCAAATATTCAATATCCAATGAAATACCCTTGTAATTCATTCGGTCCGACATATTGATAACCAGAATGGCTGGGATTTCCAAATCTTTAATTTGGGTAAAAAGCAGCAAATTGCGTTTTAAATTTTCAACATCGCTAATGACTACAGCAACATCTGGGAAATCTTTATCGTTTTTGTTTAAAAGCAATTCGATAACCATATTTTCGTCAAGGGATGAGGCATTTAAACTATAAGTTCCCGGAAGATCCAAAATATGGGCCTTAACACCTCGGGGCAATTTGCAGATGCCTTCTTTTTTTTCGACCGTAATGCCTGGATAATTGCCTACTTTCTGTTTTAGGCCGGTTAAAGCATTGAACACTGAGGTTTTTCCGGTATTTGGATTTCCTATTAAAGAGACTTTAATCTGCTTACTCATTTGTTTTCTCAATTAAAATATGAAGTGCAGTTTCTTTTCTAATGGCCAAATGGGTACCGTTTATGTTTAAATACATGGGATCGGCAAAAGGTGCCACTTGTAACAATTCAACAAAATTACCCGGCAAACAACCCATTTCCAGAAGTTTTAAAGGGACATGAACGGAAGAAACATCAGTTATAACCGCACGTTCTCCACGTTTCAATTGTGCTAAATTTGTTTGCAAGCTTATTTAGATTGATTTTAAAGAAGCAAAAATAAAGTAAAAATTCAGGGTAAAAAACTATTGGTATTCTTTTTTTAGGATTTTGAGATCAATTAACAAACGGTCCATGTCCTCAGGTTTTGTACCGTCATAATAACCTCTAATTTGTCGTATTTTATCAATGAGCATAAAGTTTTCGGTATGGATCATATCATAT
>JBBKXS010000310.1:0-3963 GCA_037969605.1 Flavobacteriaceae bacterium | reverse complement strand
CCGTCAGTATATTGCGGGTCATCAAGAACACTATATACGCGGGCTTCGATTTCTTTTGTAATGGCATTAGTCTTTTCAATGGCCGTGCCTTGGGGATATTCTATATAAACAATAATCTGATTAGGTTTATTGTCCGGAAAGAACTCTACTTTAGTTCGCTCCGTTGCTAGTGAAATGCCGAAACTTGCAAATGCAATAATTAATAAGGCAAAGATACCCAAACTGATTAGTAATGGTTTTTTTCCTGTAAGCGCATTTCTTAATTGACGCTCGTACCAGTTTTCAAGTTTCACTAAACTCTTGGTTTGAAAATTATTGGCCCATTTACGTAAAAACAGGCGATACACCCAAAGCATAACTGCCGTAAATATCATAAGTGTTCCCAAGGCCCTGTATTCTCCGGCAACCATGAACACCAAAATTCCAATGATTGCCATAATGGCCGTTGTTCTTATAATGCGTTTTAATGGCATATCCTCATCTTCAATATTCATAAATTGAGAGACCAAAACGGAGTTAAAGAAAATCGCCACAAACAAAGAAGATCCTAAAACCACCGATAATGTTATTGGTAAAATCATCATGAACTCACCCATGATCCCTGGCCATAATCCTAACGGGATAAAAGCAGCCACGGTAGTTGCCGTTGAAATAATAATAGGAAAGGCAATTTCGCCAATGCCCTTTTTCGCGGCTTGAATTCTACTCAGGCCTTCTTCGTCCATAAGCCTATAGACGTTCTCAACGACCACAATACCATTATCTACCAACATACCTAGCCCCATGATCAATCCAAAAAGGACCATAGTATTAAGGCTATGCCCTAAAAGATCCAATATCATAAGTGACATAAACATTGACATTGGTATCGCAAACCCAACAAAAATGGCATTTTTAAATCCTAAAAAGAACATTAAAACGGTGACCACCAAAATAATCCCGAATATAATATTGTTCACTAAATCATCAACCTGACCAATTGTTACTGAAGATTGATCATTAGCTATGGTTACTTTTAAATCTGCTGGGAATACATTTTCTTTGGCATCCTTGACAATAAGCTGAATTTGCTCAGCGGCTGCCACCATGTTTTTTCCTGCTCGTTTTTTTACGTCGAGCATCACTACAGGCGCCCCAAATTCTCTAGCGTATGTTGTTTTGTCAACTTCCTTAAACGTTACTGTTGCAATATCTTTTAAGTAAATAGGGTTTCCATTTTCAGATTTCACAACAAAGTTTTCCAATTCAGAAGGTGCTTCAATTTCACCTAAAACTCGTATCGTGCGACGTTGCCCGCTCGCAATTAAATTTCCGGCAGACATAGTAACATTACCCCCACTAATAGCGCCTATAACATCACTAAAATTAACCTGAGCAGCCATCATTTTATAAATATCAACAGCTACTTCAACTTCTTTATCTTGAGCGCCTCGGATATCCACTTTTTTAATTTCCAATAAATCTTCAATTTCGTACTGCAGGTATTCTCCGTATTCTTTTAATTTTTCAACGGGATAGTCACCAGAAATATTGATATTTAAAATGGGCATCTCTTCCGATAAGCTTAATTCAAAAACATCGGGCTCAACTTTTGCTCCATTAAAGGTAGGCCAATCTTCACCAGCAGTTTCAGAGTCGATCTCATCCTTTTCCTTTTGTTTTGCCTGTTCAACAGTAATGTTCTCGTCAAACTCAACTATAATCATAGAGTAGTCTTCTTGTGATGTTGATGTAATCTCAACCACGTTGCTAACGGTTTTTAGCTTTTCTTCCAGCGGATCGGTAATTAATTTTTCTACGTCTTCGGCGGTGTTTCCTGGATAAACAGAACTTACGTAAATTTTGGTTTCGTTAACTTCGGGGAAATTTTCTCTGGGCATGCTAAAAAAGGCCGTAACTCCCAAGTAAAAAATAACCGCAATAAGTACGTACATGGTCGTCTTATTGTTGATAGCCCATGAAGATAAACCAAATTCCTTATCGACTTGCTTTCTCTTTTTAGTCATTGTAATTGGTTTAATAATTGATTATTTTTACGGTTTGCCCATCCTTAACACTTCGGGCACCTTCCTTAATAATTTCGACTTGATCTTTAATCCCTTCAAGAACTTCAATGACATCACCTTGCGTCCTACCTGTTTTTATGATAATCCTATTGGCAACGCCTTCATTTTTGTCATTTTTATCATTAACAACATAAATATATTGTTCACCTTCTGCATTTTCCGAAATAATACTTTGTGGAATTAATAATGCATGTTCATTGGTATAATCGTTTATTTTAAGCCTAGCTGTTAAGTTTGGCTTAATGGTCTTATCAGTATTTGGAACTGCGACTTCCACTTTAAAGGTCCTGTTAGCAGGGTTAATAAAATCTGCTACTTGTCGAATTTTTGTATGGATTGTTTTCCCTAATACAGGAAATTCAACCTCAACATTTTTGCCCTTTGTAACATTGGTAATATAACTTTCTGGCACATCGGTTTCAATGTACATATCGTCAAGGTTTATGATGCGCATTAATTGGGACTGGCCTGCTGCAACAACATTTCCCTGTTCCGTAATGATATCGTCAATTGTTCCTGAAAAAGGGGCTTTAACAACTGTTTTTGTAATTTGTTGTTGCAATTGGCTTACGGCTTTTGCTTGCGCTTCGGAAGTTGACTTGGCCTGTAAGAATTGAATTTCACTTCCAATATTTTGGTCCCAAAGTCGCTTTTGGCGCTCATAAGTGGTTTTGGCCAAATCGGCCTGAATTTGTAATTGAGCCAATTGTTGACTTAACCCACCATCATCAATTCTAGCCAAAGTTTGGCCTGTAGTTACTTTTTGACCTTCCTTTACATAAACATTGGTTAAAATGCCATTGTATTCTGGAGTGATGACAATCAGGTTCTTTGTAGTTACATTGCCCTGTATTTCCAATACATGGTTGAATACTTCCTGTTTAGCCGTAAAAGTTGTGATAAGGGGGACATTTTTAGTAGTGTCTAAGGCCGTAATCCTATTGTCCAATAATTTGATTTTATCGTGAATAACTTGCTGATCGTTGACTAATTCGGCACGTTTTTTTCGGATATTCTCGAGATTATTACTTTCTAATATTTTTTCAACCGAATTTTTCTTCCCTTCACCGCAAGAGGTTAAGATAAAAGTTAGGACAAGTAGTGAATATATGTATTTCATTTTATATGATTTTTTTAGTTGTTGATTGTATTTAAAACGGTTTCTAAAGTTGCTTTTGAATTGATTACATCCAACATGGCTTGCAAATACTCCTGTTGCGCAGTATATAATTGCAATTGTGCTTGTCTCAAATCAAAACTTGAAGCAATACCTTCAAAAAATTTGGTTTGGTTTTTGGTTTCTATGCGTTCTGCCAAATGCAAATTCTGTTTTTTGTTATCGTAATCTTCTATCGCAAACTGGTAGTTGCTTTTTGCAGAAGCTATTTGCAGTTCAATTTTTTGTTGCGTTTCAATCAAATCATCTTCGGATTTATCAAGATTTATTTGCGCGCGTTGCGTTGCGGCACTCCTTCCCAACGAACTAAAAATGGGCACGTTTAAGCTGACACCAAACAAGGATGAACCAAACCATTTTTGATCCTTATTGGTAAACGTAAAGGAGTCGCCAAATGCCGAATAGCCTCCATTTATAAAAGCGTCCAAGGTTGGCAAAGCTTTACTTTTTTCGTATTTAAGTAATAATTCTTTTGATGTTTTATTGTTTTCAGCTATTAGGTAATCTATCGTGTTTTCAATATTATTGTCGGCTTCCAAAAGACCTAAAACAATATTCTGATCGGTTAAACTTTCTAAAGTATCAGATAATACCGTAAAGTTATTAATCTCCAGACCTAGTGTGATATTGAGCATTTGATAGGCCAAAACTTTTAACCTCGTTGTATTTTTAAGAGCGCTTTCTACACCAGAAAGTGTAATTTGAAGTTGCTCAACACTT
>JBBKXS010000309.1:0-11280 GCA_037969605.1 Flavobacteriaceae bacterium | reverse complement strand
AACTTCGCCGAGCACTTTCAGGACGAAAACCCTATATTTTAAGCCTTGGTACATTTGGCTTATTGATACTCGCCTTTATTGCCTTTGGAATATCATTAGATCAAAAACGCACTAAAGTTGAGTTTTTTCCAGACAATAAACCAAATCAGATTATTGTTTATATTGAATATCCCCAAGGCACGGCCATTGAAAAGACCAATGACATTACAAAAGAAATCGAAGCCCGCGTATATAGTGTTCTTGATGACCCGCAATATACTGACGGTGACTATAATTTCTTGGTAGAGAGTGCCGTTTCCCAAGTAGGAGAGGGCGCAGGAAATCCACAAACCGATGGGGGTTCATCGGCCGAAATTCCTCATAAAGCCAAAATTACGGCCTCGATGCGTGAATTTAAATACAGGCGTGGAGAGGATAGTGAGCTATTGCGTCAAAAAGTGCAAGAAGCTTTGGTTGGAATTTATCCTGGGGTCTTGATTTCCGTGGAAAAAAACGCTGGTGGGCTTGCCGCCGGTGCACCAATTAATATAGAAATTGAAGGTAAGGACTACAATGAATTAATTGCTACTGCAGAAAACATGCGCGAGTTTATCAATACCAAAAATATAAGCGGTATCGACGAACTCAAAATAGACGTTAACAAGGATAAACCATCAATGAAAGTGATTGTGGATAGAGAAAAAGCAGGCGAATTGGGTGTTAACGCCTCTCAAGTTGGACAACAACTTCGCAATTCAATATTCGGTTCAAAAGCGGGAATTTATAAAGAAGGTGGCGAAGATTATGACATTTATGTTCGTTTTAATGAAGCCAACAGATATAATACGAGCGCTTTATTTAATCAAAATATCACCTTTAGGGACAATTCAGGTAAAATCAAGGAAATTCCAGTTTCAGCCATAGCGCACCACGAAAATAATTCAGGTTACAGTGCCATTAAACATCGGGATGTTAAACGTGTTGTAACCGTATATTCGGCCTTGGCTCCAGGTTATACCGATGCTGGAGCAATAGTAAGCCAAATTCAAAATGAAATGAAAAGTTTTGAAGACATTCCAGCCAATATAAAAGTAGATTATACAGGACAGATTGAGGAACAAGAAAAACAAATGAACTTTTTAATGGGTGCCTTTTTCACAGGATTGGGCTTGATATTTTTTATTTTAATCTTTCAATTTAATTCCGTCTCAAAACCAGCTATTATTATGTTAGCCATATTTTTAAGTTTTATTGGGGTTTTTGGAGGTATTGTTATAACGGGTAGCGCGTTTGTGATTATGATGACGATGGTGGGTATTATTTCCCTCGCAGGTATTGTAGTAAACAATGGCGTGGTATTATTGGATTATGCCCAACTTTTAATAGACCGAAAAAAGATTGAAAAAAATGTCGACGAAGATGACTATTTGGAAATTGGAGATCTTTTTGAGAGTATTATAAAGGCTGGGAAAGCGCGTTTACGACCTGTACTACTAACAGCAATTACAACTATTTTAGGATTGATTCCGTTGGCTATTGGTTTAAACATTAATTTCTTTTCACTTTTTAAGGACTTCAATCCCAATATTTATATGGGAGGGGACAATGTGGTGTTTTGGGGACCATTGGCTTGGACTGTAATTTATGGGTTGTTAATAGCAACGTTTTTGACCTTAATTGTAGTTCCTGTTTTGTTCTTTTTAAGCGTAAAATTTAAAATGTGGTTACGGGCAAAATTAGCTGAAGAACCTTTATTGGAAGTTATTGAAGAAAAAATTTAAATTAATCTAAAAGCTTCCTATGATCATAAAAAAAAAGTCGCAACAAATGTTGCGACTTTTTGGTTTCATTTTTAAAACAAAAATTATTGATTTTCGTTTTTAGGAACTGGAATTGAAGCAATAACTTTATCTCCTGTTCTGTCATTTGGAAGTGCATTTAACCTATCAAAACGTCTCATATCAATCCATCTATGACCTTCCCCAAATAAGGAATAACGTTTTTGGAACAATATTTCATTTTCTAGAGCACCAGCCGTTAATAACCCTACATAAGGTCCAACACCTGCAGCATTTCTTATAACATCTATGGCATTTTTAGCTTCTGTTGGATTTGAACCCATATTGGCTTCTGCGTAAAGCAAAATCAATTCCTCATTTCTTATAACTGGAATTGCGTCAATATTTGATTGATAGATCCAAACATCATAATTACCAACCAAACCAGAAGCTGTTTTAGGAGAATCTCTTAAAACTACTTTATTTACCCTAGAATCCCCAGGCAAGGCGTCAGTTATAAAACTTGAATGTGCCATTCTAACATTGGCTTCTTGGTTTAAAGCGATAAATAATGGATTGGCTAAATCAGCACCAGACAATGAAAAGGTATGATAGACACCCATTTTTAAATTGCCACTCATATCCATAAACGATCCATTTAACAATGTTAAAACTGCAGAATAATTACCTCTATATGCTTCCACTCTTGCAGCTAAAGCTTTGTTGAATTTTAAAAATCCTGAAGGTGTATCAAATCCGGCATATCCAGATGTTAAATTGAACGGAAAGCTTGTTCCTCCTGAAGCCAAATCGGAAGCGGCAGAACTTAATAATTCTGCAATTGCAGTTAAAGCCGCGTCATATCCAACAAAAGGGCCTAAGTTATCAGGATCGGAAACATCCAATCTAATCCCGTTTTGATATTGGTTGTTGGCGACCATTAATAATTCATGGGCTTTAAGAGTATTTAATACTCCTCTAGTAGCAGAAATTTCTTGATCCGAAAAGTCTGACGTTGTATTCGCTAAACCAGACAGAGCAAGGTTAGCATCTTTAATTGCAGCATATCTTGATCCCCAAGGTTGCGTTACGTAAAATGTGTTGTTATCTAAATTTCCTGTAACAACATCACCTTCATATCTAGGGTCAGAATTTGTAATGTAGTAATATTCTCTTCCAAGAATACTTTGAACATCAACTTGGGTATTTAACCGGCCTCTCATGTCAGAAAGGATACCTGCAACAGCTTGAGGCAATTCACCTCTTGATAAATCTTCAGAGATAGAAGAAGTGCCTGGTCCATTTAAACTTTCACCACCATCTAGCGTACATGATGTAAACACTAGTAATACCATGGTTAAAATTAGTATTTTAAACTTTTTTATAATTTTCATTTTGTCTTTTTTTTAAATTAAAATTGTGCCGATAGGTGGAACATATATCTTTTTGATGAAGGGAAAGGTGTTACCTCTACTCCTGTCGATAAGCCATTACCACCAAAATTAGAAACTTCCGGATCATAACTATTATAGTCAAAAACATTTATAAGATTATGTCCTGAAAAACCTATTTTGACATTTGAAACGACATCGTTAAATGCTTTACTTAACGCACTTTCTGGGATTGTATAATACAATCCGATTTCTCTTAATCTTAAATATGAAGCATCTTCAACAAAAGGACGTGCATTACCTACAAAAAGACCAAAGTCTTTTCTATAAACACCGTTTATAATCTGTCCTGCAGGGTCAATATTAAAACCGTCATAATCGGCACTTGTTTTACCAAAATCAGATAATAGCTTAGTCAAATTAATATTATCTCCTCCTTTTTTCCAATGCCATAAGAACGATAAGGTGAAATCTTTATATCTAAGGTTGTTGTTCCACGAAATTTGGAAATCTGGTTCAGCGTCACCAAGAACACTAACTGGAGTTCCAGGACCAGTTGTTCCAACAATTTGGGTAACACTTTTACCTTGTTCTATTTGGAATTGACCCAAACTATTACCAAAACCACCTAGATTAAAGGAAGGTACATTTAATTTAGTCATTTCAGATTTGTTTTTGTACCAGCTTAATCCCGAATCCCAAGAAAAGTCTTCGGAGTCAAACGCTTTTACATTAACACCAATCTCAACGCCTTTATTTTCTAATTCTCCTGCATTTACCCATTCGGTACTAAATCCAGTAGATGGCTCGGTGTTAGCTGTTAAAAGTAAGTCTTCAACTTTTTTCTGATAATAAGAAAACTCAACAGAAATACGATCATTTAAAAATCCGGCATCAAAACCTACTTCCAATTCTTTTTGACGTTCAGGTGCAATGTTTGGATTTCCTCGGGTTAAGGGCACTATAATACCTCCATTAGAATCTATAAGGGTATTAATATATACTGTATATAACGATCCGAACGCAGCAAAAGTACCAGCTTCACCATAGGCAGCACGTAACTTCAAGCGATTAAATATATCGTTATCTCCCCAAAAAGAGAAATTATGCAAATTACCAGCTAAAGATGCTTTGGGATAATAAAAGAATTCATTTATATCACCATTATTGGTTGATTTATCCGCAGTAACCCCAAAAGTGGCAATTAACTTATCTTGATAATTTACAGTTTCTTGTCCATAAAAACCAAAATCTTCTTGCTCCAATCTAAACTGATTAACAGCTTGATTTGCCGCTTGGTCTACGTTAGTCTCTGAAGCGATTAAATCTGAAGCAATAATGCGTACAACATTTTGAGAAAATTGTCCGTTGGTCGCGCCTATTTGGGTTGAAAAATTTAGATTATCTGAAGTTGTATAATTATGTGCCAAAGCAGCCGAGTAATTGGCATTCGTGTTTGTAGTTGTTGAAATAGCAGACACACCATTTAACCCACCTTGGTCTGGTCTCATAAACTGTAATTCCTTTGGAAAAATTACTTTTGATGTCAAGGTATAATGATCAACACCGCCTCTGGCAATAAATTTTAAATCAGAATTAGCCGATCTATACAAATTAACTTCTAAAGTCGCACCCGTAATAAATCGTTTGGTGGTTTCATTATTAGTCATTAAATCTCTAGTTTGTAGAGGATTTGATGAATTGTTTGGATGGTCTGGATAATTACCGTTTGCATCAGGTAATAAATAATCCCAAGGGCGAGTGGCTGTTAGTGCAATACCTATTGTTGTACCTGTGTTATCATTATTAAAGAAGCCTCTATCAGCAGACGAATTAATATAATTGGTAGTCATTGATAATTTAATATTATCGGTAAATTTATGATCCAAGTTCAATCTTAAGGAGGTTTTATCGTAACCAGTATTCTTGACAATTCCTTCTTCTTGATCCCTTGTAATTCCAGCAAAAAAAGACGTATTTTCATCACCACCAGACATACTTAAATTTGTATTAGTAATAAATCCTTTTTCGCCAAAAATTTCCTTTTCATAATCACGTAATGTTCCGGCCGATTGTGCAGCAGTAAATAGTGCACCTTCTCCAAATTCACTTTCAGCTAAGGCAGCAGTCCAGTTTCTTTGTCCTTGTAAGTTTATGGCTTGGTTGAACCCTACTGATTGTGAAAAGTTTAATTTAGTTTTGCCCGCTTTTCCTTTTTTAGTAGTAATAATAATTACACCAGCAGCTCCCCTTGATCCATATATTGCCGAAGCGGAAGCCCCTTTTAAGATTTCAATATTGGCAATATCTGCAGGATTAATATCTGCTATTCTATTGGTAGCATTGTCTTGTGAAGATGGATTACCACCACCAGAGGCTTTTGATACGGCATTTAAACCGCCAGATGAAATACTACTGTTGTCAATATAAACACCATCAATAATGTATAATGGTTGAGAATTCCCATTAATAGAGGTTATCCCTCTTAATTTTACTGATAGACCTCCACCTGGTGCACCCGAATTCGAAGTTATTAATGCTCCTGTTAATTTTCCAGACAACGCACCGTCCAATGTTTGGGCGGGTGTTGTACCTGTTAATTCTTCCGCGGAAACGGTAGCTACAGAATTGGCTAAATTAGACCGTTTAACGCTAGATGCCAAACCAGAAATGACTACTTCATCTAAAGCAGTGGCTGATTCTTTTAATGTAACATTTACAACTCTAGCTTGAGTTAATAGCTCTTCATTGGTTTCAAATCCTAAAGAGGAAATGACCAGCGTTACAGGAAAACCATTTACATTAAGACTGAAATTACCATCAAAATCTGATGTCGTCCCTGTACTTGTTCCTTTTATAATAATGTTGGCCCCAGCAAGTGGTTGGCTTGTTGCACCATCAGTTATAGTCCCAGTAATTTGTTGGCTAAAAGCCATTAAGGGGAAAAATACCAATGATAATAAAAGCAACTTTAAAGATAAAGTTTTGTTCATAATTTTAAATATTTTGAATTAGTCGGGTTAAATATCATAAAAATAAATCATAATTTATACATGATTAATAAATATTTCATAATCAAAGGTGTTAAAATTGAGAATTTCGAAATCGTGCAGTTGATAATTATCCTTAGCATAGCCTATAAATTATAAGTGATTATCTGCCATAAAACATAATAACTTCCTAAATTTGCAACTTAATTTTACAATTCATTTATGTATCGAAGTCACAGTTGTGGTGAGTTAAGAACTACGCACATCAAAACAGAAGTTACCCTTTCAGGCTGGGTTCAAAAAGTTCGGGATAAAGGATTCATGGTTTGGGTAGACTTGCGAGATCGTTATGGCATTACTCAACTTATTTTTGATGAGGAACGTACGCCAAAAACCATCATGGCTAAAGCCCAGAAACTTGGACGTGAATTTGTGGTTCAAGTTAAAGGAACAGTTATAGAGCGTACTTCAAAAAATCCAAATATTCCTACTGGAGATATCGAAATTTTGGTTTCAGAATTGACCATTTTAAATGAGGCTTTGCATCCGCCTTTTACTATTGAAGACAACACTGACGGCGGTGAAGAACTGCGCATGAAATATCGCTACTTAGATATTCGTCGTAATCCTGTAAAAAACAATCTGATATTTAGACATAAAGTCACACAAGAGGTTCGAAATTACTTATCAAAGGAAGGGTTTATAGAAATTGAAACTCCTTATCTAATCAAATCTACTCCTGAAGGTGCTCGTGATTTCGTGGTGCCTTCTCGCATGAACAAAGGTCAGTTTTATGCTCTTCCACAATCGCCACAAACCTTCAAGCAATTGCTGATGGTAGGCGGAATGGATAAATATTTTCAAATCGTAAGATGTTTTAGGGATGAAGATTTGCGGGCCGATAGGCAACCTGAATTTACACAAATAGATTGTGAAATGGCATTTGTAGAACAAGAAGATATCTTGAATGCTTTTGAAGGTTTAACTCGGCATTTATTAAAAGCCGTGAATGGTGTTGAAGTCAAAAAATTTCCAAGGATGACCTACGATGAGGCAATGCAACGTTATGGTAACGATAAACCTGACATACGTTTTGGGATGGAATTTGGAGAATTAAATTCGGTTTCACAGCATAAAGATTTTGGTGTTTTTAATGCTGCTGAATTAGTGGTTGGTTTTGCAGTTCCAGGTGGAAATGCTTTTACAAGAAAAGAGATAGACCAATTAATTGATTGGATTAAACGTCCTCAAATTGGAGCTTTGGGCATGGTATATTGTCGCTGTAATGAAGATGGCACCTATAAATCATCAGTAGATAAATTTTATGACGAAGCTGATTTGGCGAAATGGGCAGCAATAACTGGAGCCAAAGCGGGCGATTTAATTTGTGTCCTTTCTGGAGAAACAAATAAAGTCCGTGGTCAATTAAGCGCGTTACGTATGGAGCTTGCAACACGATTAGGATTGCGTAAACCCGATGAATTTGCCCCACTTTGGGTTACTGATTTCCCGTTATTGGAATGGGATGAGGATACGCAACGCTTCCACGCCATGCATCATCCATTTACCTCACCAAAACTAGGTCAACTTGAATTACTTTCAACCAACCCCAGTGAAGTAAAGGCCAATGCCTATGACTTGGTGTTGAATGGTAACGAAATTGGTGGCGGTTCCATTAGAATCCATGATAAAAAGACCCAAGCCTTAATGTTTGATTATTTAGGATTCACACCCGAACAAGCAAAATCGCAATTTGGTTTCTTAATGGATGCCTTTCAATATGGTGCACCTCCTCATGGTGGTTTGGCGTTTGGATTGGATAGGTTGGTTGCTATTTTAGGAGGGCAAGAAACCATTAGAGATTTTATAGCATTTCCGAAAAACAATTCTGGCCGCGATGTCATGATTGATGCACCTGCACCAATTGATGAAAAACAATTAGAAGAATTAAGCTTGAAAATAAATTTAAAATAATAAACCCTATCCTTATGTTTTAGGGATAGTTTTTTTAATTTTTAATATGCCTAAACATTCACTTTTTAAAAGGTTTTTAATTTGGAGGGCTAAGCATATTTCGCATAAACAATTCGTCTTTATCTTAAGTATTGTTGTAGGGTTTACATCTGGAGTGGCGGCTGTTGTTTTAAAAAATTTGACCCACTTTATCCAACATTTGCTGGAAGGTAATTTAGTGAAATATTATCATCAAGCTTTTTACTTTGTTTTTCCTTTAATTGGTTTCACTTTAGTTTTTTTAGCTGTTAAATATATTATTAGAAACAAGGTAAGCCAAGGAATTCCTTCAACATTGTTTGCTATTTCAAAACGAAAAGGTATTATGAAGCAGTATCAAATGTTTGGGTCTTTACTTGCGGCACCACTTACTGTTGGCTTTGGGGGCTCTGTAGGGCTAGAGGGACCAACAGTTGCTACGGGTTCAGCTATTAGTTCCAATATTTCAAGAATGTTTCATGTCAATCAAACCACTAGAAATTTGCTTATTGGATGTGCAGCAGCTGGAGCCATGTCCTCTATTTTTAAAGCTCCAATTGCTGCTATTATTTTTGCTATAGAAGTATTTAGTCTCGATTTGACAATAGCCTCAATGCTTCCTTTACTTTTGGCGTCGCTTTCGGCAATTTTAACTTCGTATTTTTTCTTTGGTGACGATATCCTTTTACCCTTTAGAATAGAAGATAAATTTCTGATTGCTGATGTTCCTTTCTATATTATTTTGGGAATTTTTGCAGCCCTAACTTCAATATATTTTGCAGCCGTATATGAGCGTGTCCAAAAATTGTTCGATAAATTGAAGTCTCCTATTAAAAGAATTATTGTTGGCGGAATTGGCATTGGTGTTCTTATATATTTTATTCCTCCTTTATATGGTGAAGGGTTTGATGTAATGAACAGCTTAATTGCTGGTAATCCAGAAAAAGCTTTGCAAAATAATTTTCTGAATTTAGATCTTTCAAATATTTGGATGGTTATTTTGCTTTTGGCAGGATTAGTTTTTTTTAAAATTATTGCCAGTGCCATTACTTTTGGCGCAGGAGGTGTTGGGGGTATTTTTGCGCCAACACTCTTTATGGGAAGCATAATGGGCAATTGTATTGGTAAAATAATTAATGCCCTGGGAATAACAAACACACCTATTTCTGAAAGTAATTTTACCTTAGTAGGTATGGCAGGATTAATGGCTGGCGTTTTACATGCCCCACTAACAGCTATATTTTTAATTGCGGAGGTTACTGGTGGTTACGACCTTTTTATTCCTTTAATGTTAACCGCTATCATTTCGTTTAGTATCACAAAATATTATAATCCACATTCAGTATACGCAATGGAGTTGGGCCGAAAAGGCGAACTCATTACACACGATAAAGATCATGCCGTTTTAACCTTAATGGATATTAATAAAGTCATTGAAACTAATTTTATAAGTATTACCACTAAAATGACATTAGGAACAATTGTACATGAAGCGGTTATAAAATCGAATCGAAATATTTTTCCAGTGATTAACGAAACGAATCAGAAGCTTGAGGGCATTATTTTATTGGACGATATAAGACCCATAATGTTTGATCAAAGTTTATATAAAGAGGTTCTGGCTCGAGATGTGATGCAAAACCCACCTGAAATTATTGATGTTAAAAAAGATAAAATGACCGATATCATGAAAAAATTTCAAGATAGTAGTGCTTGGAATTTACCTGTTGTCGAAGACGGAAAATATATTGGCTTTATCTCAAAATCTAAATTACTAACAGCTTATCGGCGCCAACTAATTAATTTCACCAAATAAATGAAGTATCTAATTGCCATATTATGCGTGTGTTGTTTAGGAAGTATTCTAATTGGATTTTTTACCAGTACACCCTACTCACAAAAATTTATTGGGTTTGGGGTTGTA
Source organism: Flavobacteriaceae bacterium (assembly GCA_037969605.1). GTDB lineage: Bacteria > Bacteroidota > Bacteroidia > Flavobacteriales > Flavobacteriaceae > Geojedonia. Next base: position 1,226 of record JBBKXS010000309.1, on the reverse strand, counting down.
GGTCTTTTTCTGGTTGTGTTTCCATTATTTTCTTACTACAGATGGAAGGATAAAGACCTTAAAGATTATATGATAACCAAAGAGAATTTGGATAAAATGCGAAATCCTAAAAAAAAGCATTGATAATCAAATTTTTAATAAAAATACAGGGGATTAACTTATCGCATTGTTATAAATTATACATTTGTGTATTAACCAATATTTATTACAATGACTGGAAAAGTTAAATTTTTTAATGGATCAAAAGGATTTGGATTCATTACCAACGACGAAACAGGAAAAGACATTTTCGTGCATGTTTCAAACCTTAATGGAGTTGAATTGCGTGAAGGTGATAGTGTGAAATACACTGAAGAAGAAGGAAGAAAAGGAAAGGTTGCTGCAAATGTGCAAGTAGTCTAGATGATATATCTTTTATTACAAGTTTCAACGTCCAACAAAAAGCTGGGCGTTTTTTTTAATTTAAGTTCCGCTTTCCAACAAAAAATCGCTTTAAAAGTTGTGAGGCTTCTTCTGCCAAAATACCTCCAATAATTTCAGTTTTGGGGTGTAATTTAGTTTTTAAATTTAGACATCCCCGTTCTTCATCCCTAGCTCCATACACAATTTTAGAAATCTGACTCCAGTATAAAGCTCCAGCACACATTTGGCAAGGCTCTAAGGTTACATAAAGCGTACAGTTAATCAAGTATTTCCCGCCTAAAAAATTGGCCGCCGCCGTTATGGCCTGCATTTCAGCATGTGCAGTAACATCATTTAGCAATTCAGTCAAATTGTGTGCTCTGGCAATAATCTTATTTTCTATAACTATTAAGGCTCCTATTGGGATTTCTCCCTTTTCAAAAGCAACTTGAGCTTCTTGAATGGCCTTTTTCATAAAGTACGTATCATCGAACAAATCTTTCATAAATCAAAAATACGATTTCAAATTATAATTTTAATCATTTCAATCCCAACTCGTACATTTGTACTGGATGAAAAATTTGTTAAAATATATCAATTCCCCTAAAGATCTTCGCCAATTAAAGCCAGAAGAGTTGCCTCAACTTGCACAAGAATTACGGGAGTTTATCATCCATATTGTAGCTACAAAAGAAGGTCATTTGGGAGCAAGTCTTGGTGCGGTTGAATTAACCATTGCCCTACATTATGTGTTTGATACGCCAAACGATTTGTTGGTCTGGGACGTAGGACATCAAGCTTATGGACATAAAATATTGACCGGA